>CAZANL010000257.1:0-6774 GCA_964486115.1 uncultured Planctomycetota bacterium | reverse complement strand
ATTTCCGGGAGCTCTTCTTTCTTGAGCTGCCAGATGAGGATCGGTGCGATCAAACCCGCGAAGGGGATCACGAACCCGCTCAGCATCGAAAGATGCAGGATCATCGCCCATTGCCGGGCCTCCGGGTTCGTCGTCACGCCTGCATCGCCGTCTGGCGCAACACCTGCATCGCCGTCTGTCGCCACCCCTGCATTTCCGTCTGTCGTCACGCCTCTATCTCCAGGTTCAACGGTTCTATCGAGTGCTCTCGGCCCAGCGGTCAGCCGCCATTGACACCTTGCAGATGGCGGTCAGCAGCCGTCTTCGGCGGACCCGAGCCCGATATTAAGTCCTCTGCCTGGCTTCTACAACTGCCTGAAAAAGAAAACGTCAGCGGCGACCCCGCCAAGAGAAGCTCGATGGAAGGCACAGCGCTACTTGAGAGCCTTGAGGACCTGCTCGATCCGCTGCTTCTGCTCGACCGACAGTTCACCGGCCGCAAGCTGCTTCTCGAGGTATGGCTTGACCACCACGCCCATTCGCTGCAGTGACTTCTGAGCCTGTTCCCGCATCTTGAACGAAGGGGCGTCGAGCGCCTTGACCAGATCGAGGACCTTCTTGCGCAGACCGGCGGTCAGGCCCTGCTTGGGTTGCGTGACCCGGCTTAGCAGATCGAGCGGAAGTGTCAAGCCATACTCTCCTGACGTGACCTTGATCCGCTTCTCGCTCAGCAGACCCTGCAGCGTATTACCATCGAACAACTCGATGGTCGCTTCTCGCTGGATCCCACGAACACTGAGTAACTTGACCTGACGCCAGGCGAGCTTCAGCGCCCCGAATTCGCTGTTGAGCGTCAAGCGAGCCGAGACCACACGTCCGACCAGCACATCGCCGTTGCGCATCTCGAACCGGAAATCTCCCGGCTCCACGAGTACTGCCTGCTCCGGCTTGACCGAGCTGAATGACCGCACACTATCGAGCGAGCAGGTGACCGTCTCACCGGAGATCAGCACCAGCTCGAGCTTCTTGTTGGTCAGCAAGCAACCCAGCTTGCTACCGTTGACCAGCCGCAGGCGGTGCCCCCAGTTGTTCTCCTCCAGCAGTATGATCTTTCGGATCACACCCACATCGAGAGTGAGAGGCCCCAGCCGCGTCTGAGCCTGGAGTGGCTTGCTCAGGGACTTGACGATCAGCCGGTCGCCCTGCATCAGAGTGACGATGAAGCCACTGCTCGGCGGCTTGGCCATCCGGGCTCCGTGGAAAGCGGCCGACTTTACGCGATCCCAGGGGATCTTGAGCGTCTGCCCGCCAGCCAGCTGGAGCGCCAGGTTGCGTGTGGCAATCTCGCCGACCAGGATCTGACCATTGCAAAACCCGAAGCGATAGTAGCCTGGGATCTCAGAGCGGCCGACACCCCAGAGATCGACCCTGGCGACCTTCACGATCCGGCCAGCGGTATGTACCGCGAGCTGGCCGATGCTGAGGCTGCCACGCAGGCTGCGCCCGTTGTCGAGTACGACGAGGTCGGCGTCGGGAGCGGTCGGGATCTCCAGACCGCGGATGGCACCCCCAGCCTTGAAGTTGGTCAGCGCCTCGCGAACCTCGCGCGGAAGCCCCTGGAGCGCGCTGTTCTTCCTGAAGGACTTCAGCTTGGCCGACGCTTCACTCGCCTTGCGGATCTGGAGCACGAAGCAGACCACGGCCTTCTTCTTGCCGGCCGGGATCTTGATCGAGGCCCAGTTGACGCGCGCATAACTCGAAGACTGCCGCTCGATCTTGATGCTCGTCTTGGGAAGCGACGAGATCACCTGCAGCAGGCTGACGCGCTGGTGCAGCTGCGGTACGCAGTAGGCGATGACGCCCTGCCCCAAGCTGCTCTTCTGCTGATACCGGACAGGAACGCTGACGTTCGTCTGAAAACGGTGATGGGTGTAGAAAGAGACCGTCGCGTCCCCGGCGTTCTGGTTGTGGAAGATGGTCGTGAAGCGCATCCAACCGCTCTTGGTCTTCTCGATCCGACGCGTGACCCAGATGCCTTGCGGCATCTTGATCGGCCCGATCTCGATGCCGTTGGTGCCGAGCTTGTGGTGCGTCGGCTTGCCGCCGCGTCGTGACTCGTAGTACGCCCGTTGCGCGTAGGAACGGAAGTTCTGGTTGTTGACGTAGAGACTGAACGCGGTGCTGAACGTCCGGTTGTCCGAACCGTAAGCGACCTCCCCGCCCAGCTGCAGATCCCAGCGCCCCCCCGCACTGTCAGTGAAGTTGACGCCTCGGTTCGGATCGTACGGTATCCTCTCCTGGTCTGCGCAGAGCCCCCACGGCAGACTACACACCAGGCCCAAAAAGACCACCCGACTGATCGTGCTCACATGAGTCTCCGCCATTGAGGGGTGCCGCCCTTGGCCTCGAGCACCGCTGCCCGACCGGGCTCGCCAGCCCCCCGATATGCCTGAGCCAACAAGCCAAGCGCCTCGGACGGCAGGCCATCGGTCAGATCTTCCAGTAACTCCACGCATTCCTCACTGCGACCCAGCTTCACCAGCAGGTCCGCTGCGAGAATCAGCGCCTCCCCATCCTCCACCTGTAGATCAGCCAGCGCCTGATCCAGGTAGCCGCCAGCACCCGGTTCGTTTCCCTGCTCCAGCTCGTGCCCGGCCAGGAACAGACGTGGCCCCGCAGCCCTCAGGTCGTTACCGAAACGCTCCAGTGCACTTCGGGCCTGGTCTCGATCACCCCGCCTGAGAAGCTGGTTGTGGAGCAGGGTCAGCGCCTGCTGGTTCGAGGGAGCGATGGTAATGGACTTGAGCAGGTTGTCGATCATCTCCTCTTCTCGGTCCAGCTCACACAGACTGCAGGCCAGCTGGAAATACCCCACCGCCGAGTTCGGAAAGCGCTGGAGATGCGAAACCAGATGCTGCCGAGCCAGCTCGTATTCCGACTCCTGCATCAAGCACGCCCCGACTCCCAGGTCGAACTCGGGCTGTTCCGCGGCCACCCGGCGCCCAATCTCGAAGACCTCTCGAGCTTCCGGGGAATGACGCGCCGTCAGCAGACGCAGTCCGATCTCGAGCAGAGCGCCCGGCTCGTCAACCCGGTTGTGCGCCTTGCGCAGCAAGATCTCGGGTGCTTCGTTGAGGCCATTGGTCGGCATTGGAGTATTCTACAATATCACGAGCCAGTTACCGAGCGCAGCCGCAGATTCGTGGCCGGGTCTCAACCGGCAGGTGGCCACTTTTTTCTGGGTGGGGCATCGGGGCTGCTGGACAATGACACGAAGGCCAGGACGCGAACCAGCTCCTGCCCGGAGGACCTTTGGGCCCGGCGTCAGCCATCCGCCGATAGTGATGGACCTGACGGCCGCCTCAACAGGATTCCTGCAAGTCCTAGATCGCGATCCGCGCCCGATGCACGTGGCAAATCGCCACGGCCAAGGCATCGCTCACGTCGAGCGGTCCGGGTGCTGAACTGAGCGACAGGATTCTGCAGACCAACAGCTGGACCTGCTGCTTGTGAGCCCGCCCATTTCCTACGACAGCCAGCTTGACCTTGGTCGGGCTGTAGGTCGTCACCGGCAGTCCAGCGGCCCCCGCAACGACCAGCGCGAGCGCCTGCGCCTGAGCCAGCCTCACCGCCGACTTGACATTGCGGTGGAAGTAGACCTCCTCGACCGCGACCGCGTCGGGCTGCAGCTGCTCGAACATGTCCGTCAGGCCAGCGTGAAGTGAATGGAGCCGCTGCTCGATCGTCCGGCCCTTCCCGCGCAGCGCGCCCGAAGCGAGATGAACGATCTTGGACCCTTCCCGCTGGACCAAGCCGTAGCCCATCACCTTCGTGCCGGGATCGATGCCCAGAACTCGCATCAGTCGAGTAGCAGCAGGGTCGAAACCCTGGCGTTCTCCTTGATTCGAATGCCTCGCTCAGAGACGGAAAATCCGACGATGGGCATCGGATCCTTCTCTACCAGAACCAGCGCGGTGTGCTCCAACCCGTTGACGGTCGCCCGACAGTGTGGCGTGATCAACGCGATGCAGCCCGAGGGGACGGCAACGGTCTCGTTGAACGCCATCAGGTAATGTCCTTCGTCCAGCGCCCACCAGCCGTGGCTGTCATTCGGGTCCTGCTTCTCGGTGGCGATCTCGGTCCGCTCGCTCTCGGCATACTCGCTGCCACCAAAATCCAGCGCCCCCGGCCCTTCCTGTTTATAGACCTGCTTCACGGTCAGATCGACACGCCGATCGGACAGCTGGGTCTGACCGTGGACCAGACCCTCGAGGTGCTTCAGTATGTCGCTTGCCGCGACGACTTTTACGCCCATTCCACACGTCCATCCCGTCTCTGGGGAGATGTCCTGCCTCTGCGGGATTGTACCCTCCCAGATCGTGTGGTCAAATCCGCCCATGTCGTTACTGGCATATGAAATCCTGAGCAGCACACCGATTGGGCCGGTACTGGTGGCGGTCGGCGCCGACGGCCTGACAGCCGTCGGATTCGGTCCGCGTTCTGTCGAGGGCCTGCTCGCGAAGGCCGCACGGAGGCTTCCCGGACGGCGGTTCGCGAAAGGCCAGGCTGCGAGAACAGCCGCGCACGCACTTCGGGAGTACTTCGAGGAGCGAAGCACGCTTTTCGACCTGCCGCTCGACCTGTCAGTCGGGACCCCCTTCCAGCAGGCGGTCTGGCGAGCGACCGCAGAGGTTCCCTGGGGCCAGCCAGCGACCTACGGCGAGATCGCGATCAGTATCGGCAATCCCGGGGCAAGCCGGGCCGTGGGCAACGCGCTAGGCCGCAATCCAATCCCGATCATCGTCCCCTGCCATCGGGTCCTGGCCGCCGGGGCCCGACTGGGAGGCTTCAGCGGCGGCCTGTGGTTCAAACGCAAACTGCTCGCCCTGGAGGGATTTAACGTTATCCGCAGTTGACCGGTCCACCGGGCACTGGTTTGATTATCGTCGCAAATTCACTGCTCGTTTCACGTTCTATGAGTATCTAGATGACCATTCAGCAGGCTCTGGCAGAGATCGGCATCCTGGCCCAAACCGTCTACCACAACCCTTCACCGGCGCAGCTCTACGAGCTGGCGTTGAGCGAGGGGGGGTCCGCCATAGCTTCGACGGGCGCCCTGATCGCCGACAGCGGCACCTATACCGGACGCAGCCCGAAGGCCAAGCGAGTGGTGGTGGAGCCAGGCAGCAAGGACGACATCTGGTGGGGCGAGGTCAACATCCCGCTGAGCGAAACCAGCTATCAGGCCAACCGCCAGCGAGCGACCGCATTCCTCAGCGATCGACCTCACCTGTACGTCATCGATGCCTTCATTTGCTGGGAGCCGAGCTGGCGCAGGAAGGTTCGCATCATCTGCGCTCGGGCCTATCACGCCCTGTTCATGTGGAACATGCTGATCCGCCCGACAGCCGAGGAGTTGGCGGAGTTCGGCGATCCGCAGTGGGTCGTGGTGAATGCCGGACAGACCCCAGCTGACCCCGCCGTGGACGGAGTCGACGGAGAGGTCAGCGTCAACCTCCACATCGGCCGGCAGGAGTTCATCATCCTGGGCACACAGTACGCGGGAGAGATGAAGAAGGGCATGTTCACCGTCCTCAACTACCTGCTGCCGACACAAGACGACTTCCCGATGCACTGCTCGGCCAACATGGGTCGGGATGGAGACACCGCGCTGTTCTTCGGCCTGTCCGGCACCGGTAAGACAACTCTCTCGGCCGACCCGAACCGCCAGCTGATCGGCGACGACGAACACGGCTGGTGGAGCGGCGGCATCTTCAACTTCGAAGGCGGCTGCTACGCCAAGATGATCAAGCTCTCGGCCACCGGAGAGCCCGAAATCTGGAACGCGATTCGCTACGGCGCGGTCCTGGAAAACGTGATCTACGACCCGCATTCCCGCGCTGTCGACTATGACGACACCTCGATCACGCAGAATACGCGTGGCTCCTACCCGATCGAGCACATCGAGAATGCTCTGATCCCCTGCGTCGGCGGCCACCCCAAGACGATCATCTTCCTGACCTGCGACGCCTTCGGCGTCTTGCCGCCAATCTCACGGCTGACGGCCGGTCAAGCGATGTATCACTTCATCTCGGGCTATACCGCGAAGGTGGCCGGCACCGAGGCGGGGGTGGACGAGCCGGAGGCCACGTTCTCGGCCTGCTTCGGAGCGCCCTTCCTGGTCTGGCATCCGACCCGCTATGCCGAGTTGCTGAAACAGAAGATGGAGGCCCACCAAGCCACGGTCTGGCTGGTCAATACCGGCTGGACAGGCGGCCCTTACGGCGTTGGACAACGCATCTCACTGAAACACACCCGACAACTGGTGAGTGCGGCGCTCGACGGCTCACTGGCCAATGCCGAGTTCCAGACCGAAGTCTTCTTCGGGCTGTCGATCCCCACCAGCGGGGACGGCCTACCCGACGAAATCCTCGACCCAGAAAAGACTTGGGCAGACAAGCAAGCCTACAAGGAGAAGGCCGAGCACCTGGCGGGATTGTTCCACGGGAACTTCGAAGCCTACGCCAGCGAGGCCAGTGCGGAGATCCTGGAAGCCGCGCCGCGCGTCGGCACTTCCAGATAGGACTTGCAAACAGCCGGTCGCCTCATTATTTTGCGGCCTTCCAGGTTCCGAGAACAGACCGATGAAAATCCGAATTCGAAACAGCAACATCAAACGCGCCCGGATGTGCGGCTTCTTGAAGCGCCGCCAGACCAAGGGCGGCAAGGCGATTCTTGCCAATCGCCGGCGCAAGAAGAAGCTCAAGACCAACACGCGCCGCCAGCGGGTCAGAA
>CAZANL010000256.1:0-6779 GCA_964486115.1 uncultured Planctomycetota bacterium | reverse complement strand
CCAGATCGAAGAGAGCGAGATGGACTGGCGGGCAGTCCTGAGTGAGTTCTACACGCAGTTCTCTGGGCTGCTCGACGAGGCCCAGCAGAACATGCCGAACCTCAAGGAGAACCCCGAGAAGAGCGATCTGGAGTGTGAGAAGTGCAGCAGCCCAATGGTCTATCTGTGGAACATCCACGGCCGATTCCTCGGCTGCAGTAGCTATCCGGAGTGCCGCAACACCAAGTCGATTCGTCCAGAGGGGGACGTTCGCGAGGAGGTGGAAACCGAGCATGTCTGCGAGAAATGCGACTCGACGATGGTGCTCAAGGAGGGGCGCAACGGTAGGTTCCTCGCCTGCTCGGGCTACCCCAAATGCAAGACGACCTACAGCGTAGACGAGGACGGCAATCCGATCCGCCCGAAGGAGACCGAGCACAAGTGCGAGAAATGTAGCAAGGCAATGGTGCTGCGGACGGGCCGCCGTGGTCCGTTCCTGGCCTGTAGTGGCTACCCCGCCTGTCGGAACACGCGCAGCGTGGACCAGGATGGTAACCCGGTGAAAGCCGAAAAGGTCGACGAGACCTGTGACAAGTGCAAGAAGCCGATGGCGGTCAAGTCGGGCCGTCGAGGCAAGTTCCTCGCCTGCACCGGCTATCCTGAATGCAAAAACACCGCGCCGTACAAGGGCCAGGAAGCCGAGTCAGCCGGTATCGACTGCGACAAGTGCGGGAAGGTGATGGTGGTACGCAGTGGCCGCCGAGGTTCGTTTGTCGCATGCAGTGGATATCCGGACTGTCGGAACACCAAGCCGCTCGACGAGGTCAAGGCTCTCAAGAAAGGCTAGGGGCCCGCGGGCTGCTCCTTCGAGGCTGCTGACCGCCCCTGCTGGCGTCTGAATCGCTCGTTGGCCTGTCGAAAGGGAGAGTCGACTTCGGGACCCTCTCTTTCACGGCCGTACGACGCTGTTTCGGCACTGCGCGGGTTTGGCTTGGTCGACTCGATGGGACCGGTAAATCCGATCGGGCTCCGATTTGGCCGGTCCGTGAAGCGAGTCAGCTGGGTGGCGAACATTGCCCCAGTGCGGGGCATCTGTAGCGCAACTCGGTCACGGTGCGTCCCTCCTCGAGTGCCTTGCGTTCATAGTGCGTGACGCTGTGTCGATCGTGGCGGGGAGCTTCAGTCCAGCCCGCTGCCGCCATCACCAGGCGAACGTGGTCGGCATAGGCGCACACGTCGGTCGCCACGTGCAAGATCCCTGCCGGTGACATCCGCCGAGCGAGCAATGCCGCTAGCTCCGGACGGACGATGCGACGTTTCGCGTCGACCGTGTTGGGCCAGGGGTCGGGAAAGAAAATCCAGGCTTCAGAGAGCAGCACTCCGTCCAGGTGCTTGTCCAGGATGAGCAGTGCGTCTCCCCGAACGATCCGCACGTTCTCGACCCCGGCTCGGTCGATGCGCAGCAGCGCCGCTCCCAATCCCGGCACATGGGTCTCGATGCCGACGTAGCGCCGCTCAGGATGGTCCCGGGCCGCGTCGACCAGGGACTCTCCGTTGCCGAAACCGATCTCGAGAATCGTTGGCCCGCTGAAGCCGAAGGCAGCGTCCAGATCCAGGCATTGGTCGTGCGGGTAGCGTAGACCCCAGTGGGGCCAGAGCTCGGTGAGCGCGCGTTTTTGGGCGCGGGTGGGCTGGCCCTGCTTGCGCAGATAGGAGCGAGCCCAGCTCACTGCGCCTGGACCGCGGCCAGAGCGCGGTTCAGGTCGAGGGGTAGCGGCGCCTCGAGAACCAGCTCCTCCTTACGCATTGGATGCATCAGGGTCAGTCGGCGTGCATGGAGGGCCAGCCGCTCGAGGAGTGGCGCGGTTCCCTCGCCGCCCAGGTCCTGGGGCGACAGTTTCTGACGTCTGCCGTAGAGCTCATCACACACGATCGGGTGGCCGATCGACAGCATGTGGACACGGATCTGGTGGGTCCGGCCGGTGCGCGGGAAGGCGTGCACCACGCTGAATCGGCCGTGGCGGCCGGTCACCCGGTAACGTGTCTGAGACGGTCGCCCATCCTCGCTGATCGCCATTTTCTTGCGGTTGCGCGGGTGCATGCCGATTGGCGCGTCGACGATGTCCTCGTCATACTCGACGACCCCCTCGACCAGGCACCAGTACTCCTTGCGGACGGTTCGCTCCTCCCACTGGCGGGCCAGCAGGTGCAGCGCTCGGTTCTCCTTGGCAACCACGATCACACCCGAGGTGAAGCGGTCCAGGCGGTGCATGATGCCGGGTCGCAGGGGGTCGCCGGTGTCGGCCAGGTCTGTGTTGAAGTGGTGGACCAGCGCGTTGACCAGGGTGCCGCCCAGGTGTCCTCTCGCGGGGTGGACCACCAGACCGGGGGCCTTGTTGATCACCACCATCCACTCGTCCTCGTAGATGATGTCGAGGGGTATGTCCTCAGGGGGTATTTCAGGGCCCTGGGCGCCGGGCATGCAGACGGTGATCTCGTCGCCGGCCCGGATCTTGTATGATGGCTTGACCGCCTTCTGGTTGACCAGAATCGTTTTGCTGTGAATCGCCGACTGGATCGCGTTGCGCGAGTAATCCGGGAATTTCATCGCCAGGTACTGATCCAGGCGGCGTCCCGCGATGCGCGGCTTGACCTTGAGGGTACGGTTTTCGAACTGCTCGCTGATGGGGTCCTCCATGACGAAGTATACCCGCTCCGACTTGCTCCAGCGCGTTCAAACGGACATGCTGCCGCCGGGGCCGGGAGTGGTTGGTTTTTCGGGGGGGCCCGACTCCACCTTTCTCGTGCTGGCCTTGCGCGACATGGGGCGCGAGGTTCATCTGGCCCATCTCGATCATGCGTTGCGATCGGATCACCTCGATGAGGTGGCCTGGGTCGGGGATTTTGCCGAGCGGCTCGCGCTCGGGTTGACCCAGGAGACGCTCTCCGAACTGCCGGGTGGTTCGGTCGAGGCGGCGGCCCGATCTGCTCGCTACCGTTTTCTCGAGAGGGTGGCGAGGCGGGTGGGCGCCTCGTGGGTCGCCACTGGTCACACCCTAGACGATCAGGCTGAAACCCTGCTGATGCGGCTGGAACGTGGAACGGGTCTACGCGGAATGACCGGGATCCGCCGGTGCCGTCCCATCGACTGGGGCTCGGAGATTCAGCTTTTCCGCCCGTTGCTCGAGCTCGAACGGGATGAGATCCGGGCCTCGCTCACGGTCCCGGCCTATGAAGACCCCAGTAATGTCGATCCGGTCTATCGGCGCAACCGTCTGCGAGCCGAGTTGATGCCCAGGCTGGCAGCCCTGAAGGGGCGGATCGCACGGTTGGCCGGCGGGAGCCTGCAGCTTGTGTGCGCCAGTCGAGGTCAGGCTGAGCAGGAACTGGAGCGCTTGTTGCTCGATCCAGCGCAAGACCCGCTGCTGCTCTTGGGGCGTACGGATTTGCTGGGTAAAAGGGCCTGTCTGCTCGATCGCGGGCGCTTGGCCGAATTGCCCCTCGAGAGGCTGCCATGGGTACTCGAAGCCGGACTGGGCGCGGGCCTGCCGGTTCTCGAGCGGGACCATATCGAGGCGTGTCGCATGCTTCTCGATAGGGGTGCTGGCAAGCGACTGGATCTCCCGGGTGGATGGCATGTTCTGTTCGAGTCGGGCTGGATCGGTCTGTCTCGCCAGGTGCCGGAGCCGCTGCCAGGGCTTCAGCCGCGTCCGTTCGAGCCGGGAGCGGCCTTGGATCCGCTGCCTCTGGCGATCGACGCTACAGGGCTGCCGGCTGGACAGTGGGTAGTCCGTGGGCGGCACACCGGTGACCGTTTGCGGCGTACGGGAGGCAGTCGTGAAATTCGTCGGCTGCAGAACGACCTGGGAGTCCCGTCTTTCCTGCGGAATGCCTGGCCGCTGCTGGTCAACGGCGACGAGGTGATCTGGATGCCGGGAGTGAAGTCGCCGGAGGGCCTGGTCCTGTCGCTCCGAGCTGTCAGAGGGTAGAATCACCTTCGTGGGTGACAGATTCCAAACCAGTATTGGTGGTCGAGCGAGAGGGTTCCCCAACACGACCTGGGGCGCGATCCTGCTGGCTGATGACGACGAGGAGCGGCAGCGCTGTCTCAACCAACTGTTCGACGTCTACTGGAAGCCGGTCTATCTCTACATCCGGCATGTCTGGCGCAAGACCAACGAGGAGTCGAAGGACCTGGCGCAGTCCTTCTTCGCCCACCTGCTAGAGACGCAGTTCTGGGCTCGAGTTCATCCGACCAAGGGACGTTTTCGGGCCTATCTGAAGGCCTGTTTGCGTAACTTCCTGATGGACGATCTGCGCTACAAGAACGCCAAGAAGCGGGGGGGCGGTGAGCAGCTGGTATCGCTCGACCATATGATGATGCCGCTAAAAGACCCCCGGCAGCCCCCGCAGGACGTGTTCGATCGCGAGTGGGCCCGTGTGTTGCTGCAGAATGCCCTCGCCGTGCTCGAAGAGCGTCTCACCAAGGAGGACCGGCACTCCAGCTTCGAGATGTTCCGCATGCTGGAGCTGGACCCGACAACCGACAAACGCCCCAGTTATGCCGATCTGGCGACGCATTTCTCCATCAGCAAGGAGGCGGTTCGCACCGAGCTGCAGTTTGCCCGTAGACGCTTGCGGAAGATCATCATGGGGTTGATCCAGACCTATTGCGAGAGCGAGCAGGATGCCCAGGAGGAACTCAAGACACTTTTCCCGGAGTAGTCAGTCCGACTGCTTGAGTGTCTTGAGCTGCGCCTCGAGTTGAGTCACGCGTTTGTTCAAGCGATTGTTTTGCTCGACGAGTTCTAGGAACAGTTCGCGTATCTCCTGGTCCATCGTGACCAGATCCTTGTCGCCGAGTCGCTGGCTCAGCTTTTCGAGGCGCTTCTCGGCAGCCTTGCGCTTGGTGCGGTTGCGTGTCGCGATCGACAGGCCGACGCTGGCGAGGATCAGCAAGCCGATCCCCGCGATGATCGAGAGGCGATTTGTCAGCTGATCATCCCCCTGGATACATGTTCTCCCGTTTCTTGAAGAAGAACAGCTCATGGCTACCCTGCGGAAAGATCCTCCGCTTGAGGGCCAGGTAGGGTCGGCGGATGAAGCGGCCGTGAAAGCGGTTGAGCCCGGGGCGGTTGGCGGCCACCTCGAGTTCCCAGTCCCGAATCAGATCCGGCCGGATTCTCTTCTTGTGCTTGTAGATGTGGTACAGATCCTCGTGCATCTGGTGGCTGGTGCAGATGTTCCAGATTCGCTGGAATGGGCTCATTGGGGGCAGCAGCCCCATCGAGATCTGGAAGTCGATCAAGTATGGGCGACCGTCATCGCCGACGATGATGTTGGCCTTCTTGGAGATGTCGACACAGGCCACGCCGCGTTCGTGGCACTCTCGGAGTAGCTGGGCCAGGCGATCGAAGAACTGGTCGTCCACGTCTCGCCGAACCTGAAGTGTATCGCCGGGGATGAAGGCGTGGAGCAGCCAATTGCGCCCGGCGACCGGGTAGATCGCCGGAATGCCCTCCACCCCCTGGAGCAGCCTGTAGAAATACTGCTCTCGTAGGGAAAGATAACGGGCGACTGGGCGCCCGAGTGGATCGATGTAGAGAAAGCGGCTGAGCTTGAGCACCCAGATCTGGCCATCCTCGTCCTCAAGCAACTCGTTGGTTGAGAAGAAGTCCTTCTTCAGCCGGCCGATGCGCTTGAACAGACCGTCTCCGAAACGATATCGGTCGGGACCTAGGTGATATGGCCTGGTGCTCACGAGCCGAAGTATACCAGGCGGCCTGCTCGATTGCAGGCGCGGGATGCACATGCTATCATACCCACAATCCCTGGGGTGATCTGGTGCAACCAGGGTCCGTACCTACTAGAACTAGTCATGACTCAGTTGCCATCCACCGTTAAAGTGCAGCTTTCGGAAACGGCCCGGCAGGTCCTGGAGGTTCGCTACCTACGACAGGATACCGATGGGCTGATCTGCGAAACGCCGACGGAGCTGTTCTGGCGGGTGGCGCACAGCGTCGCCGCCGCCGGCGCGCAGGGGCAGGCGATCGGTGAGTGGAGCGATCGGTACTTCACAGCGATGGCCGAGGGTCTTTTCTTGCCCAACTCGCCAACGCTGATGAATGCCGGCCTGTCTCGGGGGCAACTCTCAGCCTGCTTCGTGCTGCCCGTCGAGGACTCGATGGACGGGATCTTCGACACCTTGGCCCTGATGGCGAAGATCCACCAGTCCGGTGGTGGGACCGGCTTCTCCTTCTCTCGCTTGCGTCCCTCTGGCGATGTCGTGCGCTCTACAGGGGGGGTGGCCTCGGGTCCGGTCTCGTTCATGGAGGTCTACGACAGCGCGACGCAGGTGATCAAGCAGGGTGGCCGGCGTCGCGGGGCCAACATGGGCATCCTGAGGGTGGACCATCCCGACATCCTCGGGTTCATCGAGGCCAAGCTGGACCCGCACAAGCTGACCTCATTCAATATCTCCGTTGGGATCACCGACTCGTTCATCGAGGCGCTCGAGCAAGAAAACGACTATCTGCTGGTGAATCCGAGAACGGGGAGCGCGGCTGGCGAACAGTCCGCGCCGGAGGTCTGGGAGCGGATCGTCCGGATGGCCTGGCAGACTGGAGATCCCGGGTTGATTTTTATCGACCGCATCAACTCTGCCAACCCGACCCCTGTGGTGGGCGAATACGAGGCCTGTAATCCGTGCGGAGAGCAGATGTTGCTTCCATATGAGGCGTGCAACCTGGGCTCGATCAACCTGTCCGCATGTGTGCGGGACGGCCAGTTCGAGTCTCAGC
>CAZANL010000255.1:0-6783 GCA_964486115.1 uncultured Planctomycetota bacterium | reverse complement strand
GCTTGCTGGATGGGATCGTCAGGCCGATCCCGCCGCGGACAATGCACAACACGGCCAGCACGCGCTACTACGACGCGGCGCAGTACGAGAAGAAGCTGGCCGCCTGGGGCAAGGCCATTGATGCGTGGAACAAGGCCAGAGGCGCTGAGCCCGAGGTCGAGAAACTGCGGCAGGTCTGGACCGACGCGACGACCGCCTACACCAAGGATGGGAGCGCGGCCAACAAGAAGGCCATGAACGCCGCTGAAAAGGCTTATAAGCTCAAGAAAAAAATCGTCGGGGTGGCCCCGTCGGAGAAGCCGACCAAGCCTCGGGAGATACGGCCCCACAACTGGATGGTGTGGGACTTCATCCAGGGCACCCGGGTGGTCGAGCACAGACCGAGCAAGCCGGGGAAGACAGAGCGTCCGAAGCGGGTTCGTTTCGGCACCGAGCACGTTGGAGGCGCGGGCGCCGCGACGGTCAGAATCCTCTGCTGGGTCATGTTCGTGGTGGTCTGGCTACTTCGTTGGCTGGTCGCTGGCTATGTGCTGACCTACGCCCTCGCGGCTTCGACCACGGTTTACTTCCTGCTCAGGCGAGAGGTGGACGGCACGGAGTTCGAGGAGCTGTACGAGGGTGACGAGGCTGAGTTCGACTTCACCGAAGAGGCGGCTGCGCCCGCGGCGCCAGCCCCTCGTGTGGATTCGGCGCCGCCGGCGCCGGCCGAGGAGGCGCCGGCTGAGGCGTCCAGCGGTGAGGAGGCGCCGGCCGAGCAGGCGTCTGCCGATGAGCCTGCCGGAGATAGCGGTTCCGAAAGTGGTGGCGAGGAAGAGAACCAGGACGAGTCCTAGCGGGTTCTCGCCGTCCGTCAAGGTTACCTGGAGTGGGGCGCTTCTCGAGCGCCCCATTCCTGTTTAACCGACTGCCGCTACGAGGTTTCAGGTGAAGCGCGAGAGGGTGACCGGTTGGGCCTCAGCCCGCGACAAGCCCGCTGCGCTGTTTGTCGATTTTCTGCAAGATCCGACGAATTGCGTTCATTGCCTCTCGTCGAACCGCCGGTGACTTGTCGAGCAACACCTTCTCGAGAGGTTTGAGGGCAGCAGCCACGCCTTCCTTTCCTAGCGCCTGTGTTGCGAGGTAGCGGACGGATACCGAATTGTGCTTGAGGGCACGGATAAGTACCTGTGTCGTTATCGGCAGCTTGAGTCGAGCCAGCGTCTTGACCGTCTCGGCCCGGACCAGCGGATGGCGGTCATCCAGCCGCTCCTGGAGCAGGGGGATGTACCGGTTCAGTAGCGCCTTTTCCTTGAGTAAGGCGATGCTGCGGACGGCATCGTAGCGGACCGATGCCGTTCCCCGGCGCAGAGCGGTGGCCATCACGCTCACACGGGGGTCTGGACCCCGCTGAGCTGCCGCGGCCATGGGGAAGATCGACAGTAGAGTGAGAAGCCAGGGTAGGTGTGTGTTTTTCATCGTATTTCCCTTATCGGCTGAACCGGGCCCACCATTTAGTGCCGTTCAGGACCTTCGGTGAGACCGGCCTGGCGGCCGAGCCAGCGTAGCTGGTGTTTGAGCATCTCCCAGTCTTCGATCAACAGCTCGCGAAACGCCTTGGCTTCATTGGACAGCTTCCCCGGGTACGCTAGAATCAGTCGCAGCTGACCTTGGGCGAACTCACGGATGTTTTCGATCGTTCTGAGGTAGCTCGCCGTGATCTGTTGGCCGAGCACGCCGGGAAGGCCAGCGCAGGTCTCTCGGGTATGCTGGTAGTCCTGGATGATCTGTTGACCGAGCAAGTCGAGCGTGTGACGCAGCGCCTCGATGTCCCGGTCGGTTTGGTGGGCTAGCCAGGCTGGAAGTCCGATAAATGTGTCGCGGGTTCGCAGGGCATCCGAGGTCGTCTGGTCCACGAACCCGGCGCTCAGCATCGCCAGGTTGGTCAGGGCTTTTGCGGTGTCCTCGGCGATGAAGGTGGGTGTGTGCTGAAGAATGTTCTGCTGCGTCTGGTGTGCGTCCCGAATCAGCACAGCGATGATCTGCTGAACCGATATCTCGATATTGGAGACTCCCGTTTCGAAGTCCTGGATGATCCAGGTTGGGTTGAGGAGGGTGTCTCGGCTGGTGGCGATGTCACGCTTTGTCTGGCGGGATAGCCAGATGCCGAACTGCTCGAGGTTTGCGACACCACGTGCGGTGTCGCTGATGACGAATGCTGGAGCGGCGGCGACATTGTCCCTCGAGCGAGAAGCGTCCCGGAGGAGGGTGCGGATGAAGCTGGCACCGCCTTCGGAGAGCCGTTGAGAGCTTCGCTCGAACTCGTTGACGAAGAACCCGGGTGTGGCCTCGATGTTGGACCGGGTTCGGGCGGAGTCGCGCCGGATCGAGGCCTGTAGCGCGTCGTGCTGGAGGCTCAAGAAGCTGGGGCGCCGGCCGGTGATGTTGCGGTGGGTCCTCAACGAGCTGGTGTTGTAGTCGGTGAGGCAGCCAGCCATGAACAGCAGGAAGGTAATGCTCAGGCAACGCACGAGACTCATCTTGTTTTTTGTAGCATTTCGAGCGGCCGGCGGCAACCCGGCACGGACTTGTCTGTGTCTGTGCGTTTGATACAATTTTGTTCTCAATGGTCCAGCCACCTCTTCTCGGACAGCCTGTCCACAGGGAAATGTTATGCTGAGCACACGGTGTCGGTCTGATCGTCAACCAGTCGCAGATGGTGGGGTTTCCGGGCTGGTTTTTTCCGGCGCCATGCTCGTGTTACTCGGCTCTGTGGTCTTGAGCCTGGCCCAATCTCAGCGCAACCGGAAGCAGCGCAAGGCTCTGCGCGCCCGCGTGGTCTCTCTCGACAAGCGGGTCGGTCGCAGCTCGGGTGACCTGGCCCTCGACTTGAAGGTGCGGACCGGCAAGCTCGAGACGCGTATGTCGACCTGGAGGAAGGATGCACAAAAGGAGCTGGATGAGAAGCTGGTTGGGATCCAGGCCTGGAATCGAACCCACGAGGCGCGGCACCGGAAGCTAGATAAGGACCTGAAGGAATCCCGCAAGAGCCGGCTGGGTAGAGCCGAGATGGAAACGGCGATGGGGCGGCTCGAGAAGAAGCTCGTGGCGGGCCAGGACAAGGCAGTCAACTTGCTCAAGAGTGCGGTCATACAGTTGCAGAGGACAGTCGACGAGCAAGGGGTGGCCCGCGAGAGCACTCGGAAGAAGGTGGTGGCTCTCAAGTCCAACGCGCTGGGCCTGTCAGATAAGGTGGAAGCGCTCTCCAGCGCGATTGCCAAGCTCGGGGCGGCACAGGTCAAGGAGAACCAGGCGGCTGGAGCGCAGCGGGCCAGGTTGACGGTCGAGGTGACCCAGCTGGGAGCCCAGCTGGGCCGCGAGGTGGCGGCGCTGAAGAAGGCGCTGGCCGAGCAGGCCAAGCAGATCGAGGAGCTGAGCAAGCGAGAAAAGTAGGGCCAACCGACAGCGTCTCTCGGAGCCTGCGCAGCGGTCCGCTGTATTGAACACCCGTGCGACGTGTTGGCCGTGGTCTGCGAGGAGGAGGGCTCGCCGCAGCGACCCCAGGAACCTGGCCCAGCGTCACTACCGGTAGCGGTAGTGGACCTGGAGCGTCAGCAGGTTGATCGCGGTGGTGTAAGCTCGGCCCGCGTGATCGCCGTAGACTCCGGTGGGAGACCAGGAGCCGGTCTTGTGCTGGCTGGTGATCAGCGCCTTGCGTACCGTCGGCTCCCAGCGGGCAAAAGCCGAGGGAGATCCTCTCAGCGCGATCGTGGTGTGGTACCAGAGCGAGTAGTTCTTCGTCTTGCCTTGCGTCACGTTTTCCAGTGCAGTGGCGAGGCTGTACGCGACCTGTGTGGGGTCCAACTTGTTGGTCAGAAGCTGGTCGGAGAGCAGGCCGACGCAGGTCAAGGTGAAGCGGTCGTCGGCCGAGTCGCCACGCCGCCGATAACCGACCCGCCCCTCCGCATCGGTGACTGATCGGAACCAGGCGTGGGCTTTCTCGCGGGTTGAGGTGGGCACCTGCAGTTCCATCTTCTCCAGAATGCTCAGCAGGAAGACGACCCAGCCCGTGATCGAACTGTCCGCCTTGCCGCTGTCCGGACGCACCTCGTAACCCCAGCCCCCATTAGTTTGTTGGGCTCGCAATAGCAGCTCGAGCCCGCGACCGACCGCGATATCGTCTTTCTTCTGCTCGAGGGCGTTGTTCTCGGCCAGCGCCTGCAAGGCCAGGATGTGATTGTACAGATAGTTGCCTTGGTCGGGGCCAAACAGGCCGGTCTTGGACTGTCTGTTGCGCAGAAAGCCGATTCCTCTGCGCACGACTGCCTGATAGGTGCCATGCCCTTCGGAATAGCCCTCGGCCAGGAAAGCCAGCAGCGAAAGCCCGGTGACCCCAACCCGATAGGTCGAGTCACTGCCACTGGGCCAGGACCCGTCCGGCAGCTGTTGCTTGGCCAGCCAGCGGAGGCCCTTCTTGATCGCGGGAATGCTCTCGGCAGCACCCGAACGGCGCAGCTGGGTCTCGGGCTCCCGCCGGCTGGCCAGCCAGCCAGCGATCTCGGAGGGCGCGCGCTGTTTACTCGGCACGAAATCCCGCAATGGCTCCGGCTTGTCCTCGACGAGTTTGGGCTCTTCGTCCGGGATCTTGGGAAGTGGGGGCCGCGGGTTGTCTCGGGGCAGCAGGTCGCTGGTGTCCGACCCGGGCAGGTCTGTGCTGGCGGCTCCGCCAAGGTCGGGGTCGATACCCTCCAGGCCGGCATAGGGCCGCGTGGTGCCGGCTCGCTGAACCACCAGCACGGCCAGGGACGACAGGATCAGGCAGTGAATCAGAATCGAGGCCGCGAGAATTGGCGCCGTTTGAATCCGATGCCGCAAATACTCCCTGACGAACGCCACTCCGCGTGGCATCTCGGCTTGCCGTCGCCTGGACGAGGGACGACTTGCCGCCGATGCGGGGAGGTCGCTCAGCTTGCCGTCGAGCTTGTCGTCGAAGTCGGGCGAGACTTCGATCGGTGGGATGACCGACATCAGGTCGAACAGCGCCTCGACGCTGGCCTTCTCCTCCTGGCAGGCAGGGCAGTTCTGGAGGTGGGCGCGCACCTTCTTCTGCAGGTCGGGTTCCAGTTCCCCCTGCACCAGCGGGACCAGCTCTATTTCGACTCGGCTACATTGCATCGGTCTGCTTCTGCTTGTCCGAACGAGGCAGGTTGCGCAGCATGCCTCTCAACTTCTTCACGGCCAGGTGCAGCCTCGACTTGACCGTGCCCAGTGGAATGTCCAGTGCTGTCGCGATCTCCAGATACTTCAGTCCCTGCCCCTCGCTCAAGTTGAACACCATTTGCTGCTCTTCCGGGAGGCTCTGGATCGCCTGCTGGATCGCTTGCATAACCTCCTCTTGCTCAAAAGCGGTCTTGGGTGTCCGATACCGGTCCACCACCCGATCCGCAAACTGCGGTGCATCTTTCCCGTCAGCCGGACGGTTCAGCGACAGTACCTGGGGCCGCCGTCCATCCTTGCGGCACTTGTCGATCCACATGTTCATCGCGATCCGGTACATGTACGCCTTGAAACTGCCACTGCCTTGCGGCTGGTATTGCTTACTGTGAACGACGAGCTTGCAGAACACTTCCTGTGCCATGTCCTCCGCCGCATCTCGGTCCCACAGATGGCGATAGAGGAAGTTCACCAGTGGGCTCCGGTGCCGCTCCACGAGTGCGCGGAAAGCCTTTTCATCTCCTGCAACGAACTGTTGCATGAGCTCCGCATCGGTCAGGGCCGGCATCTTCCTCCGTACTTATCTACGTCTGCCTGGGGCCCAGGGTTCAAATAAAATCCGCGAAGCACCAGGGGTTCAGGGCACCACATGTGGTGCCCTGAGCGGTGGTGGACTACTTCAGCTTGTTTTCCCAGAACTTGCGCCAGCGCGCGATCGCTGCTTTTTGTTCGTCCGGCCGCATGTTCGGAACATAGCCCACGTCTGTGGCCGACATCTGCTTGAGCCAGCGATTGCATGCCTGGCGGATCGGCTTCGAGGCGTCGGAAAGCCCGCCCAACAAGGC
Organism: uncultured Planctomycetota bacterium; assembly: GCA_964486115.1. Lineage (GTDB taxonomy): Bacteria > Planctomycetota > JACQVV01 > JACQVV01 > CAZANL01 > CAZANL01. The sequence continues at coordinate 748 of CAZANL010000255.1, read as the reverse complement.
CGGAACCGCTATCACGGGTTCGAAGTACCGCGCAAGCATCGTCAGCGCCATGTGTCGCACGTCTAGGGCGGTGTCACGACTGCCCAGTCTGATGAGCACGGGCGCCACCGTGTGGGAGACAGCCTGCTGTGCTTCCAGCTTTACCTGTGCCTCGCGGATCTTACCCAAGGTGTACGCGCACCGGTAGCGTACGAGCGAATTCTGGCTGCCGCAACCCTGTATCAACGCGGGTATCGCTCCACGTCCGAATTCGATCAGGACGTTTGTGACGTGGATGCGCAGGGATTCGTTGGCGTTACCCGTATAACGGATCAGCGGCACGGTGGCTGTCGATCCGAGCTTCTTGATCTTGGCCTTGATTTCAGCCCGTTGGCGGAAGCCCTCTGGTTTGAGGTGCTTGCTCAGCTGGGCCATCAACTCCTTGACCTGCCTGACGACCTCGGGGCGCACCTCGAAAGGAGTTCTCTCGGTCGGAAGGGTTCGGCCCGCGACCGAGACCGTGACCGAATCGAAGGCGACGATTTCATCCTTTTTCCACTCGAGGACGAAGGTCAGCTTATAGGTTCCGGGTTGGCGCGGGCGCCAGCGAATGCGCTGGAACCGGATTGGCTGTTCGGGGTCGAAGGTGTGCTGTCCTGTGACTGGCTGTCCCAGGAAGATCAGGTCCATTGGGACCTCTGGGTTGCTGGCCAGGGCTGCGTTGAAGCTGTAGCCCTGGAAGGGTTGCTCGGGGTCATTGCTGCCGTCC
>CAZANL010000254.1:5852-6804 GCA_964486115.1 uncultured Planctomycetota bacterium | reverse complement strand
AGCGGCGCAACAGCCCCCCCAGCCAGGTGACCCGCGGGTCTTCGCGAATCTTGAACACCGGGCCGGAAAGCTCGTTTTCGCTGCTCAGGGCAGCCCGTAGTTCCTCCGCATTCTCGACCATCGTCCGGAATTTGTAGAAGGTGAACTGCCGCCCATTCAGGCCGATGCGAGTCTGGCTGAACAATATCGGCCCGGTTGAACTCAGCTTGATCAGCAGGGCGATCAAGCCCATCAACGGTGCGAGAACGATGATCCCCACCAGCGCCACCACTCGATCCAAAAGGCCCTTGAGGAATAACTGCATGTCTTTCTGCGAGGTGGTACTGAAGCTCAGAAGCGGTATGCCGTCGAGGATCTCAAGCCGCGTCTTGGAGATCAGGCCCGAAAACAGCCCACTCTTGATGCGCGTCTGAATCCCCCGCTCCTCGCAGAGGACCAAGTCGTTGCGGATCTCGGCAAGTCGCGTGTGGCTAATCGCGAACACCACCTCGTCGATCACCCGGTGCTCAAGCAGATCAGACAGTTGTGACTTGATGCCGAGCACCGGGACTCCTGCGAACGTCCGCGGCCGCGAGACCGGCTCTTCGCAAAACACAAAGCCGGCAACTTCGAATCCACGCACCTCGAGTCGCTTGTAGACCGCGATGATCTCGGGAGCCTCCTGCTCGTCTCCGACGACGAGGATCTGTCGGCGATTCGCTGGCTTGATCGCGACAATCTGGAGGAAGTAGAGCAGTCCAGCATGCCAGCCGAACAGCAACAGGAGGTCGACCACCCCGAACAGAGCCACGGTCACGCGACTGATCTCGTGCAGCCTGAAGATGAAGAGGAAGGCCAGCATGACCACGAGACCCGCGAACACCCGTCCGACCGTGCGCAAGAACAGCGTGACGACCGAAACCCGCCAGAAACCTCGGTAAAACCCCGAAAAGCCGAACAGTCCATACCAAAC
>CAZANL010000254.1:0-5842 GCA_964486115.1 uncultured Planctomycetota bacterium | reverse complement strand
AAGCCGCTGTAGGACATCAGAGGAGTCTGCTGACCAAGACCCTCCGGCAGTGTCGCCTTCAACTGATAGGCACCGAGCAATGCCACCAGGGTCAAACCGACGCTGATCAGCGTCTGGATCCTGGCAAAGACCTGGTCGCTGCGAAACTGATGCTCCGTGTGCATGTTGCGTAATGATTGTATCACCACCGCACCTGCTATACTAATCAGGAATATGGACCGGGAACCACACGGCACGCTAGGTGCCCCCCTGGGCGCGAGCCCCATGCTGCTGGTGCTGCTCCTGCTCGGATTGGGGGCAGCCAGTCAGGTCGGCGCAGCACTGGAACGAGCCGAGACTGTCGAGACTTACATCAAACTCTCGCTAGGTATTCTGGCGTTCTGCGCCCTGCCCATCCTCATCAGAGGATGGCGCATCACGCTCGCCCTGACGGGGGTCTACCTGTTCTTCTCCGGGTTCATCACTCACATGGCGGAGTACGACAACACTACCCGGCTGCTCAAGTTCATACTGATGGCAACGGTTATCTTTCAGTTCTTCGCCGAGAGGATCTTGCACAACGAGACACCCTGGCCCAGCGACCCCGAATCGAGGCGGACCGGAGTGGTTATCTTGCTCGTGGTCTGCCTGGCCTGCCTGCAGGTATTCAACCCATACTGGTCCAGCATCCAGTCCGCTGTGACGGCCGGAATACCGAGCCTGCTATCACACATCCTTCCGATGTTTCTTTTTATCGTCGGCTACCATCTGCTCACTAGCCTGAAGCAACTGCAGAATATCCTCCATCTGGTCATCGGCCTGATCACGATCATGGCGATCTTCTCCTGGGTCCAGCACTGGTTCCTGGGGTTCGAGGGAATGGCCAGACTCTCTCCGTCCATCGCGCAGGCGCTCGTTCGCGAACACCTCTGGCTGGACAGCTTCGAGCCGGTCTGGAAACCCATCTCCTTTGCCGCCGACGCGGGCGCCGCTTCCTATTTCATGGCGCTCGGTCTGCTTTTCTGCGCCATATTGATGGGCACCACCTCGGTCGGCCTGTGGGGCTACCTCTATTTGTTGAGTTCGAGTGTCTTGATTTCGGTCGCGATGCTGCTGACCTTTGTCCGCTCCTCGTTCATGGTCGCGATCCTTGGAATAACAGCCATCGCGTTCCTCGTCCGCTCACCGCGTGTACTGGTGCTGGTGCTGGTGCTGGTAGCCTGCATGGGGTGGCTCAACCACGGCGAAGGCGCCACCTTCCTGCTCCACCGCTATTCCAGGCTGACCAGGCCCGTCGAAGCCTTCACGACCAACCGCGGCCTGCAGCTGGAGTTGGTCTTCATCGGGTTGAAGAACTACCCGCTGGGTACAGGAGTCGGCCGCGCTGGCCCCGCCGCCTACTACGGCGCAGAAGACGAGATAAATCTGGTGGGAATCCCTGGGGAAAATTACTTCGGCGCCGTCGCACTGGAACTCGGGTTACCCGGCATGGCACTGATGCTCTGGTTGTTCGTGCGCATTCTCTGGCTCGGTGTCGCCACGGCGACCCGGGTCCACAGCAACGAGATACGCGTTTATGCTTATGGCGCGACCGCCGTGTTGGGTGTCATCATGATCAGCGGCTTGTCGGGCCAGATGCTCTACACCACACCCGCCAACTTCGTCTTCTGGTTCACCGCAGGACTCCTCGGCAGCCTGAGACCTCTGGACCAGAAAATGCGGGAGGCGAGCGCAGCGGAGAACGAACAGTCACCGGCACCAACAACTGGTGGGCTGCTACCGACAACATCATGAGCGCCGGGGGTCCACTGCGTATCGCTCATCTGCATGCTGACCTCCCATCGGAAAGCCAGGGTGGCGTGGCATACCAGGTCCACTATCTAGCGGACGCTCAGGCCCACAATGGGCACCTCCCAACCGTTTTCACACTGAGCCCTAAGCCAGAAAAAGCGACGTACGCAACCCACCGGCTGACAGCCCCAGCCTGGATCCGCCATCGCGCCCTGCGCCCGTTCCTGCTCTCCTGGTTCTTCCGCAGACAACCGCTGCACCAATTCGACGTGGTACACGTCCATGGTGACGGGCACCTGCTGCCTCACGGGCTGCCGATGATTCGCACCTTCTATGGGACAGCGCTGCACGAGGCGCTGTCCGCCTCCAGCCTCGCACGGTTCATGCTCCAGTTGGCGGTCTATCCCACGGAATTGCTCTCTACACTTCCGGCCCGCCGGCTCTGCGGCATCTCCCGCTCGACCTGCCGGGCGATCCCTGCCTGCGATACAGTCGTACCCTGCGGTGTCGACTTGACCCGTTTTTCGCCCGGGGGCGAGCGGTCGCTGACCCCCCGGCTGTTATTTGTCGGAACCCTGCGCGGACGCAAGCGGGGCGCCTGGCTCTTGGGGAAACTACGTGAGATCCGCCGCCGTGTGCCGGGCACCGAGTTGATCCTCGTGGGACCCGAGTGTGGCAGCGGCGAAGGATGGCGATCACTGGGGCGCGTTTCGACAGACACGTTGGTCGAGCAATATCGCAGAGCCTGGGCCTATGTCTGCTCGAGCCGCTACGAGGGCTTCGGCGTTCCGCTCGTCGAGGCGATGGCCTGTGGAACACCCGTCATCTCCACGCCCACGGCCGGCGCCCTGGAGATTCTCGAACGCGGTACCTACGGCTTGCTAGCCCATCTTTCACTGCTGACCGACCGAGTCGTCGGACTGATCCGCTGCCACGCAGAGAGGGAACGCTGGGCCGGTCTGGCGCGCGAGCGGGCTACACAGTTCGATATCGGACGGGTCGCTCAGATGTACGCGAGGCTCTACCGAGAGCTGAATGGACGATGAGCGACAGACGACTCCGGGAGGCTGCTTTCTTCGACGCAGCTGTCGGTCCAGTAAAAGACGCCCCAGTCGACCGCTTCATCTCCGATCTGCTGTCGAACATCCCTGCCGATTTGAGCGGTGCACGCGTGCTCGACCTGGGATGCGGTATCGGCGAGCTGAGCCGACTCCTGGCCGACCGGGGGGCACGGGTGACCGGCGTCGACGTCTCAAGCGAAGCACTGGCTCAGGCGACGAGCGACACCCGCTGCGGGTTCGCCCTGGCCGCTGCCGAGCAACTACCGTTCCCTGACAGCAGCTTCGATCTGGTCGTCGGCTCACTGATCCTGCATCACCTCCCGATCGAGCGGACCGCTCAGGAACTCCGACGGATCCTACGATCCGAGGGACGCGCCCTGTTCAGCGAGAACTTCGGACTCAATCCAGTCCTGCGCCTGGCGCGCCGTTACCTCACCGGACGATTGGGCGTTCCGCAGCTGGGCACCGACGACGAGAAACCGCTTGACCGGACAGATCTGTCTTGCCTCCGGCAGTTCTTTCGTCTCAGGATGTCCCATCCCGACTTCCTGTTCTTCCACCTGCTCGACAGACAGCTCTTTGGCTACCGCCGCCCCGCAGTCAACAAGCTCTGTATCAGGCTCGACGGCTGGATCCACCGCGGCTTTCCAGCGCTCAGGCCATATTCCTACCGCAGCACCCTGATCCTCGAGCAGCCTTAGCAGGCTGCTCTCAACAGCATCGCGCTGTCAGTCGAGCAGGTCCCGCAGTTCGAGATATCGTAGCTCCTTGGGCCGAGCGCGGATCGCCATATCGATGTATCGGCGCGCCAGCCTCAGCTTGTCGCTTCGTTTGGCTTCCATCGCCAGGCGATGGTAGACCTCCGCCGGCGCGGCGCGCTGAGCTGCTATGTGTGCCAAGAAACGCAACCAAGCCCCCCGATAGTGCCTCAAAAAGGTCTCCAGCTGATCCCAGGTTCGACGCGGTGAGCTGGTCAGCACGACAGTCAGGCGCCACATCTCCCATGACTGATCAGGCTGTCCGAGCAGCCAGTAGAGCTTGCCCGCCTCAAGCAAGCTGCCGGGCCTGTTGCGCCACTCAGGATCTATCTTGATCAACTCGAGCGCCCCATCCAGCTTTCCCAGTCGGGTCAAGAAACTCAGACCGTGGATCACATCATCCGGCAGCAAGATCCGCTCCAGATAACGAACCTCCGGCAGGAAGCTCCAGAGAAGCGAGATCGCCCGGTGTAAGTCCTCCAGCGTACCGATCCCGGCACAGCTGCGCAGTGCCTGCAACACCAACTCCTTCTGGACGGGATTGCGCGTGGACTGATATCGGGTGATGAAGTACTGAGCGCAGCGGTACTGCAGCTCTGCGCTGCTCTGGCCCAGACGCAGCGCCACCACGACCTGGCGGTCCGCCTGCGCCCATTGCCCCTTCCGGCGCAGATCCAGCCCATATGAATAGCGATAGCGGCAGTTCATCGGAGCATATTGCACCGCGCGGCGAAAACAGACGCCCTGCTGCTTTCTGAGGCTCTCGATCTGGGTCTGATCGAGCGGCGTGGCGGCCATCATACCGTAGAGCAAGCCGAGTTCATGTTGCCACGCCGGATTGCCCGGATCCCGGCTCAGAACCCCACGTGCGCCCTCGACAGCGCGGCTCAGCGAGTGCTGACGGGCGGCGCCATCCTGGGTGCCGAGTGACTCTAGAAATCGGACCCGATCAGTCAGGACCGACGAATCCCGTGGCAGATAAGGCCGATGCCGAGCGGCAAGAAGCACCGAGCAACCCTGCCAGATCAGCAGCACTGCCAGGACCCCCAGAAACAGCTGGCCGCCACCCCGCCGTGCCGTCGATTTCTGTTCGCCGCGCAGACACAGACCCAACGAGGTGAGCGCAACAAGCAGGTACCGATTCGCAGGTATCTGCATGTTAAAGTCGGCCAAGGAATGGACCAACAGGGAAAGCGTTCCACCGACGAGCCCGATCGCGATCAGTCGCTCGGGAGGGGGCAGATCCTGCGCCAGCCGAATCATCTGTCGGAACCAGAAAACAATGCCGGCCAGCACGGCCAGCAGACCGACCGCCCCAAACTCGACCAGCAGCTGGAGATAGTCATTGTGGGCTTCGTCATAACCGTTGGGCAGCTTAGGAGGATGAACTCGGGAGAAGGCCGTCCCCCAGTTGCCAGCCCCCACACCCAAGTACGGATTCTCGGACACCAGCCTGAGCGACGCACCCCAGACCGCCAATCGTTCATTGGCGCTGCGCTCCTCTTTTTCGAAAACGCCGAGCGCTTTGCGAACAGGTCCAAATCCCGTGACGATGTTGATCGAGACCAGTGGCACCAAACAGAGCACAAAAAGCAGAAAGTAAAGTCCACTGCGCCGGGTGAAGAAGGCCATGACGACCATGCCCAGCAACCCGACAGAGAGCGAGAGCAGTCCCATCCGCGAGCGAGAAGCCACCAGGGCCGCGGACATCAACAGAATCCCCAAGCCGGAGATGAATCGGCGAAGCTGTGGACCGGCAGTCAACCGTTCCATTCGCGCCGGCAAAGCCAAGAGAACCACGCCCATGGGAATGCCCAGCTCCATCAAGCCCGCGAAGTGATTCTTGTTGATGTAGGTCCCAGTCGCTTGGGACCAATAGAACCGCTTGCGCAGACCATAGATCAAGGGGCTGTCGAAGTGCACCTGATAGAGTCCGTAGACTGCGATCCCAGTGGCAGTAACGAATACGGCGCCGACAACCGTCAACACCGCCCCTCGGTCCCAATCACGACCCAGAATCACGGCGCACAGCCCCCACGCACCCAACACGCCAAGCAAGTAGGCCCAGGTGGTGTGAGGCTCGATCGAGGTCGTGAAGGGCGCCACCTCTCCCCCCAAGGCGCGCGTCGGCTGCTGCAGCTGATAGCTGATTGGCGAAAGCGCCCCGAGCACCGTCCCTGGCACGGGGAGTAGGCTTACCGCGACACACCCGACCAGTATGCCGCCGCAGAGAATCATCCATCGGCCGCCGAC
>CAZANL010000253.1:5724-6841 GCA_964486115.1 uncultured Planctomycetota bacterium | reverse complement strand
GACGGGTGGCGCGGGCAAGCCTGACGCATCAGATAGCCAGATCATCCCGCACGAAGAGACCTTGCGCAGCAGCTCGGTCGCCCATACCGAGTCTCAACAGATCGAACTCGAGATTCCCAAGGGTTGGCGGGACAAGCTGTGTGACACCACGATCGGCGGATACAAGATCATTCGCAAGCTCGGCCAGGGTGGTATGGGAATGATCTACAAGGCGGAGCAGCTCTCGCTGAATCGCATTGTCGCCCTGAAGATGTTGAACGACCGGCTAGCCTCGGACGAGTCGTTTCTCAAGCGTTTCATCAACGAGGCGAAGTTCGTCGCGAAGCTGAATCATCCGAACCTGATCCAGATCTTCGACGTGGGGGAGGATGAAGGGCGCTACTACTTTTCGATGGAGTATGTCGAGGGAGAGTGTGTCGGAGACGTCCTGGATCGGATCAAAGTGATCACACCGCTAAAGGCGCTCGATATCATCGGCCAGGTGGTTGGGGCGCTGTGCCAGGCGCATGAACACCGGATCGTCCACCGGGACATCAAGCCGGACAACATCATGTTGACGATGCAGGGCGTCGCGAAGCTGGCCGATCTGGGGATCGCCAAGACCGACGAGATCGATGCCGATCAGACCGAGCCAGGCATGCAGATGGGCACGGCGCGCTACATCTCTCCGGAGCAGGCCAACGATGCTAGCAAGGTTGATATTCGTGCCGACATTTATTCGCTCGGAGCGACCTTCTTTCATCTGGTCACTGGGCGCACCGCGATCACGGGGAAGACCTTGCCCGTCGTGCTGATGAAGCTGGCCACCGAACCGACGCCCAACGCGACAGAGTTCAACCCCGAGGTGCCGTGGGCCCTGAGTGCCCTGATCAAGAAAATGATGGCCAAGAATCCGATGGAGCGGTTCCAGGACCCGATGGAGCTGTTGGCCGAGATGACGGAACTGCGCGAAGAGTTGGTCTCGGGCAAGAAATCCAAGAGGGTCGCGCTAGGCTCTCGGGAGAAGATCACGATCGAGGCGCCGAGTGACGTGAGCGGCCTGGATCTGGAGCTGGTGGCTCTCTCTGAGCCTTCTTCGGTGCCGAAGATCTCACTGAAGGACACTGACGGTGATGGT
>CAZANL010000253.1:0-5714 GCA_964486115.1 uncultured Planctomycetota bacterium | reverse complement strand
TCAGATCAAGTCTGGTGCGAGCCGTGTGGGCTCGTCTGGGAGCAACGAGCAGCTGAAGAATTCCCGGATGACGGCGGGAGATCGGATCTTGAGCGGGGTTCACAAGAAACCCAAGCTCGAGACCAACTCGAAGGCACCGCTGTATGCTGGCGCCGCGGGGATTGCCCTGGTTGCGATCATCGGGTTTTGGGCTGCCTTCGGTGGTGGATCCAGCGGCACCACCGATGCGGGCGGCAACACGACCAAGAAGTCCCCGAGGCGGGGCACCGGCAGGGAGAAACACAGGAAGCCGGTGGAGTTAACGGAGGCGGAGAAGGCCGAAAAGGAGGCCAGGAAAGAGTGGGACTCGCTCGCCATGCTGCGCGTTGGAACGCTGCCCGACGAGGACCTCGAACGACTGGAGCGGTCGCTGCAGGCACTACGGAGTAGCTATCCTGAAACCACGGTGTTCCCCAAGGTCGAGAAGCGTCTCAAATCGATCCTTCGAGAGAAGCAGAGGCGGGAGTATTCGGAGGTCGCAGAGAAGGCCGAGGAGCACAAGGGCCGGGGTGAGTTTGCCAAGGGCCTGGCGGTGCTGGACAAGTTTGCCGCAAGCTCGGGTGAGTCTCATTCCCAGTGGAGCGCGATGAACAACAAGCGTCGAGGTCTCTTGGGGGCCTCGACACAGGCCGCTAATAACCTGATCAGCCAGGCTGGGCGACTGGAGCAAAAGGGGAAGTTGCGGGAAGCGATTCGTGGCCTGGAGGAGGCGATGCCGAGACATTCGCCCGAGAGCCAGGGTAAGCTCTCCAGGTGTATCGTGGGACTCGACAAGAAGCTCAAGAGACGGACGCTCGAGTTACAGGTTCAACTCTATCAGCCCTACTTCGAGAAACTCTGGCCAAAGCTGACCAGCCAGTCTTATGGCGAAGCGGTCACGCTGGCTCGTTCTGCGCTCAAAGGTCCGCTTGGCCAGGCGATCTCGGCCGAGGCCGAGCTGGCCGATCTGACCGCGGTCAAGGTCGCCTGGGATACTCTGGACAAGAACTTGAAGGCTCTCGAGGGGCGTGAGGCCACGCTCAAGTTCCTCGGCGATGAGACGTCACAGACGGTGAAGATCCTCAAGGTCGACACCAAGCGCAGTCGCATCTCGCTGCAGACATCCCTCAAGCGTTACACCAGCCTGCACCGGGAGAGTTTGATCAAGCTCTCCGGGGCGAGTGTCAGTCCCGAGCAATTGCATGGGCGCCTGCGTTTATCGTTGCTGCTGGCCACCATCGGACGTCGAGAGGAAGCCTCCGAGATAATGAGCCAGTGTACGCAGGATCCGGCATTTCCGCTGTTTCAGCTGCGTATGTTCATCTGGAACATGGCCGAGATTCGCAAGCTGCTGGCTGGGATCAGCAAGAAGCCGACCGCGGTCTGGCTGACGGCGATCAAGAAGATGCACAAGCTGCAGGTCCAGTACGCAGGCTCGCCGTATCTCGAGGTGACTGTCAAGCAGCGCCATCAGTGGGCGGGCAAGGCGAGAAATCACCTTCCGGCCCGCACTCTGCTGAAGCGGGCCGTCTCCCTGAAGCGTCGCTCGCCGAAACAGGCCCTAGAACTGTGTGAGATCCTGGTTACTTTTTATGGCCGAACGCGTCAGGCCCAGGAGGCCGCCAAGATGATCAAGTCTCTGCCAAGGTAACCCGATCGTGTCAACGGGATGGACTCAGGCGTCGGGCTGGCTCAAGCCGGTCAAGCCAGGGGCGCGTGAGCGCGTCCTCAAGCAGCTACTGTACGATTCGGGCTGCGTCGACACGAAAGCTCTCTACGCCGCTGTTAGCGAGATCAAGGACCAGGAAGATGGCGACCTGGGTCAACATCTGAGGCGCAAGAAGCTGATCACCAAAAGACAGCTGACCCGGCTGCGCAAGCGAACTGACTGGTACTTCAGTCAGTGTCCGGGGTGCGGCGTCAAGTACCAGGTGACCCGCTGGTCGGAGGGGCAACGGGTTGCATGCCCTCGATGCAAGGAGCAGGTCCCGTTGCCCGATCGGAACCCGGTCGAGGGTAAGCTGATGATTCTCAAGCCGCGCCGGATCAAGGAGATGATGCTGGGCAAGCTGGCGATGAGAAATGGCTTTCTGGATCGGCAGCAGCTGGAAGAGTGTTTCGAGATCCAGGCTGGCTCGACGCGTAACAAGCAACTGGCTCAGGTGTTCATCGACCAGGGACATCTTCCCGGGGACCAGGTGGGGCAGCTGCTGACGGAGCACAACGAGATTCTCGAGTCGATGGAAGGCTACTTCCGTCGCCTGGTCAAGGAGATCCACCTGATCGACAAGCTGGTGGCTCGTGGACTCGTTGGCACGAGGGAGATGAACGAGGCGATCGAGACGCAGTCCCAGGGCCTGGCTCAGGGGAAGACGCCCGACCTGGTGGACGTACTGGTGGCTCAGAAGTCGGTCACACGCAGGCAGCGCAAGATGATCAGCGCCGGGCGTTCGGAGAGGCTATATCATTGCCCCGGCTGCGGCCAGCTGTACCTGCTGCGCAATCCCGCGTCGCGTCGACGCTTCATCTGCAAGACCTGCGGGGAGCTCTGTGGTGCGGAAGAGTCAGGCGCTCGGGCCGGTGCCGAGGAGCAACCTTCAGCGCCAGATGACCCGTCCGCTGCTGAATCTCTGCCGCCTGAGACCGATGAGGAGTGCCAGCCTGGCGATCAAGAAGCTGAGGCGAGTAAGGCAGCGTCCGAGGAGGTCTTGCCGGTGGAAGTGGCCTCAAACGAGTTTGCCCAGCTCGAGCTCGCGTCTGATCTCACGCAGGACGAACTGGGGCTCGATGAGCCGGATGCCGCCGACTTCCTCGATGACGATTTCATGGTCAGCGACTACCTTGAGCCGATGGACAGCGAGGCGCTGGCCAGGTACCGCGAGCAACTGGACGAACAAGACCTGCCGGCCGACGACCTGGCCGATCAGGACCGGGCTGACGAGTCCGAGCTGGAGCAACTGCAGACCGACGTGGACCGGCTGACCCGTGAGCTGGCGGCGAAGAAAGCCGCCCTCGATGCGCTCAGCAAGCGGTAGGGGGGACAGGGCTCGGCTGGAACAGGCAGAGCGCCCCCTCCCCCGAGATCCACTAGCGGAAGCTGCGCAGCAGCCGCAGCAGTCGGTTGACCTCGTAGTGTCCGCTGCGTGTCTGGCTGACGATCAGCAGGCCCTTGGTGAACGAGATCGAGCATTTTGGGTTTTCCCAGCTGGAACGTGCCGAGTTGCCCTTGATCACCTCGATCAGCCGATCCTTGTCAGCGAGCTCGTTGTTGGCGCCTTTCGCGGAGTCCGACATCTTGATTCCCCCGCCAGTGCCGCCGCTGGGTTGCGTCAGGTCGATGTTGGGTCCCGGAAAGTCACGTAGGCTGAACATCATGTCTCGTACACTGTAGATCACGCTGTAGACCTTGTCTTCGACGCGCTCCTGGGTGGTGATCAGCAGGACTCCGCTGGTGTACTGTCTGCTCAGCTTGTAGAACGAGAGCAGCAGGTTGAGCGCGCTCTCGGCCTTGACCTGCTTGAGCTTCAGCGTGACCTTCAGCGATCCCTTGGGGTGGGTCTTGTAGACCCCGGGGTCGATCAGGATGTTGATGTCGACGACATTGCGGATGAAGGAGAGCACGTCCGTCAGTGGTGCGTCCTGGAAATCAAGCGAGATCCGGGCCAGCGCCAGCTTGCTGCTCATCGTGCGATAGTGGCTGTCGAAACCGTCTTGATGTTTGTCGGTACGAAGCTGCGCCAGCGCTGGGAGGCTGGCGATACCGAGTAGCAGGAATGCTAGTAGTGTCCTTCTCATCATAGACCCCATTTCCTTGCATGTGTGGGTTTGCATGGAGGAGGACGACCCCAAAATATATTAGGGGGAAGGCGGGCCGTCGTCAAGCGACACTCCGCTCGCTGGAGGGGTGACGAGCGGGATCAGTGTGCGATTTCCGGTGAACACAGGAGGCGCATTCACGGGCCGCGGCGGAACAGCAGCAGGCCGCCGACTCGAGAGGGAATCTGCGGTCCAGTCGAAACCCGGCCTGGTGGGGTTGGGCCGGTTTTCCGCGGCATCGCTCTGGCGGTAGACGACCGTGTCGTATCCCTTGCGGCGGGCGAAACGAAGGGTGGCTTCGATGTTGCCACGAGGCGTGGTGCCGGGGAATGGCGTCCGGTCCGAGATCCGGCCGGGGCGCCAGCCCATCCGGTCGAGAAGTAGTCCGACGCCGTAGGCCTGATCCATGTTTCCCAGCAGTATCCGAGGCTGCTCACTCTCCGAGCGTATGTTCCGCAAGCACTGTTCGTAGGGGTACCAGCGCTCTCCGCTCTTCCCCAGTCGTCGCGTCGTCCCTCCAGATCGATCGGGCTGAGCAGCAGGTTGCCGCCAAGCAGTGCGAGGGTCGCGAGGAGGCCGATCGAACCACGGGGGGCCAGGTCAGTCAGGCTCTCCCAGGCCAGACAGAGCAGGGGCGGGCACAGCAGCAGGTTGAGCCGGGCCATTCCGATGTACTGTGCCGACACTCGGCCACGAGGAATGCGGACAGGCCGATCAACCAGCAGGCTGCCACGATCAGCGTGCCGCGTCGGCGGGCGCGCCAGCAGACCAGCGCTTCGTGAGCCGCCAAGGGGAGGATCAGGCCGGACAGCCGACCAAGGCCGCAGGGTAGTTCCAGGGTGCCAGGCAGGCCGCCAGCGTCAGGCCGATGGCGCCCCAGCCAATCAGCATCAGACATTTTGGGTGCGCCGCATGTTCATGAAATGTCTGGCCATGCGCTTCGCTGGGTGTGGTAACCCCCAAGCACGCCGCTCTCGTGCCGGTGTGGAGCACGAGGATCGAGTGGCACGCTGTATGCAACTGTCCAGCGCATGACAGACACACCGTTTCAGACAGCACGACGTCAGTTCGAGGCACTGGACACGCTCGCGGGGCCGTACTTCAGCGGAATCGACAACCGCCCGGCAACGCTTGCCTGGTTTCGCGAGACTCAGATCCAGTTCGGTTTCGCGGTGCGCGAATGGCCGCGGGCGCTGAGTTATCTGGCCGCCCGCATTCCCCACTCTGCGGAGCGCTGGCCCGTGGTTCTCAACCTGTTGGACGAGCATGGTGAGGGAGATGCCAGCCGCTTTCACAGCGTCACATTCAAGCTCTTTCTCAGCCGGCTCGGTGTCGAGCCCGCACGGATCCGAAGAGCCGTCCCCGGGCCTGCGGTGGATGCGTTCAACACCGCGCTGGTCGGGACCTGCTTTCACGAGCCGGTCGCGGTGGCCGCATCCGCGACGGGGATGATCGAGTTGATGTTCTCCGCGATCTCCGAGCAGATCGCCGACAGTGTGGTCGACAACAACTGGGTCGGTGCCGCGCAAATTGTCCACTATGATCTGCACGCCGCCCTCGACATCGAACACGCCAAGGCGCTGTTCGGGATCGTCGCTGAGGACTGGCGAACCGAGCGTGGGCGCGCTCAGGTCCTGCGCGGGATAGCTCTGGGGGGGCATCTGTTTGATCGGCTCTATCGCGACCTTGCCGCCTTGCGTAGCTTCGAGAGGTCGGTTTGTTGCGCGTGATAGCCGGTAACCGGGAGGGTCGGGTTGTCAGGAGGACCAGACTGCGATCACCGCGGCCAACCTCATGGCGGCTGATGTTCTCACAAGTGCGGGAGGACCCGCTGGTCGAGATCGCATCGAGCCGTGGACGCGTGCTGATGATCGCGTCCG
>CAZANL010000252.1:0-6847 GCA_964486115.1 uncultured Planctomycetota bacterium | reverse complement strand
GGAGGCGTTTCGCTCGATCACGACCGGTTCGCGATATTTCTTGGTTGAGGGATCTTGCCCATCGTTGGGTGCGTCCGGTCCTTCACCGCCGGAGTCGCGTCCGGATCCGCTCTCCCGGCCCGATCCGCGATCGGTCTGGTCGCGGAGCTTGCGGCGAACGTCACCCCCCTCATTTTCTCCCACGGGCAAACGTCGCTCTGTGGAGCCGGCGCCGGAGCCGGATGCGCCGAGTCGGGCCGGCGTCAGTCGCTGACCGGCACCCTTCCCCTCTGTTCCGGTGCCGCTTTTATCGGAGGACGACCCGTTTCTGCCGGCGTTCGAGGTGCTGCTCGCTCCACTGCCACCGGTGTCCTTCAGTCCGCCGGCCCCCTCCGTGTTCGGATCGCGTTTTTCTTCGTTTTCATCGGGCGTGGTGTTGCCGGAGGAGTCACCGCCCGGGGTAACAGCGGATGAGCCGGCCTCGCCGGGCTGAACCGAGATCGGTAGCTTGAAAGCCACCGAATTGAGCCTGTTGTCGTGGATGTCCTTCGGGACGTCCTGGAAGTAGATCAACAGCGACACCGTATCGTTGTCCGGATAGCGGGAGAGCCCGGAGAGCTGGATCGCTTTCTTGTTGGTCAGCCGATAACGGGCATGGGCCGTTCCACCCTCCTCGGACCAGCCGAGTGAATCGAGCAGCGTGAGCGGGGATCCGGTGCTGCCGGTCGTCTTCCCCTCGGTGTCTAGCACCTTGACCGCGATGCGGTAGGCTTCCGGCTTGATCGAGACCGGAAAGTGGAAGGAGAGCTTCAGGCCACCCGCCGGAATGGTTCCCGCGGACTGTTCGAGATCGACCCGCACGTCGACAGGGATGACCCAGATCGGATTGGTGTAGCAGCGCGCATCGTCCGGAGCGGAGTTGGCGGTATCGGGGTCCGCACCGGTGAAGCCGCCCAGGTAGAACGCGGTGGGCGTCCCCACCACGCCCTCTTCCTTGACGTTGACCGGCTCGGCAAGCTCCTTGCCCTCGCCACCGGGTGCAAGGGATCCGACGCTGACCGGGCGCTGGTAGGACTTGGCCTGATAGAACGCTGCGCCTTCCACATTGATCTTGCGTGACGGGTTTGGGGTGGACGCACTGCTGCGGTATATCTTGATGTGCTTGATCTCTCCGTCGCCGGTACCGAACTCCGGTGTGTTGCGGTAGCGGTAACGGAATGCCAGATACGGGCTGCTGCGGATGACAAGCGCGGTCCGTTGGCCACCGTAATTTCCACCTCCACCGAGCTGGCCGTCGTTGTTCTCGTGTTTTTCGATGCGGTCGTGGTAGGTCAGCGAGTTGGAGTCGAACTTGGTGTCGGCGTCGACCGTGAAGTGCAGGACCGGGCCATCCGTCATCACCGAGTTGCCCGAGGCCATCGCCTCGATCAAGCGTTCGTGCGGGGTGGTGCCCGGCATACCGGCACCGAAGGCCAGCGTTCGCACCTTGGCCCAGGCATTCGAGTTGACTGCGTAGGTGAAGCTCAGGCCGATCATCGTCGCCGCGCGCTCGGTGGCGAAGTTGAAGTCGCCGTGTGCGTCGGTACCGGCTTCTCCATACAACTTGCGGATGAACTTGATCTTGGGCTGATCGCGGAAGGCCCAGACCATGTTCTGTGTCAGATACTGGTTGTAGTGATCGAGTGTTTTCCACAATGTGGCGTCCCAGTAGACGTCGCCCTGCGCGTACTCGCTATTGGCCCATGGGTTCAGCAATTCGAACTGATTGATATCGCTGCTCGGCATCGAGCGCTCGTGCTTGCCGTTCCACAGCTGCAGACCGCGGAAGACGAAGCGCTTGGTGGAGGTGTTGACGTACCGGTCGGTGCGGTACTCGTCCCGCAGGCCGAGCGCCATCTCGAGGTGTTCGGTGTTCCAGCCCTGAGCAGTGAACGGATGTGCTGCGTAGACGTATGCCCGACGATTGAGCTCTTGGTTCTTCTTGGCCAGGGTGTGCAGGATGGTATCGAGAAGGAGCTTCTCACCCTCATCCATCGATTCGCTGAACGGACTCCCACCGTGCCATGGGCCCTCGAAGTGCTGGCACCGATGGGTCAGCATGTGGGCCCCCAGGGGCACGATACCGAGCGCCTGTCCCTGCGCGAAAGCGACCTCCTCCCCTGCTGAGAGACCGAATATCTCCAGATATCGCTGCCACTCGCTCTTGACGTTGCCGTCGGCGTCCTTGCTCTCGTTGGCCGAGGTCGGCCCGAACGGGGGCCGGTACTCATCGTCGGTGGTGGGGACGCCAGGTGACTTCTCGTTGGTGAAGAAGACATTGTGGTCCGTGGTCATGATCTTGTGTTTGATGTCATTCGGATCCTCGACGAGTCCGATCGCCCAGGCTGTCTCCCGGATCATCTGAATCGGTCCACCATACGCCTTCTTGGGTGCGAACAGCCGGAACTTGTCCCCGGTGAACCACTCGGCGATCGTGTGGTGGTGAGCATCATAATAATACTGCTCCATGCCCGGAATCCTGGGGAGTTCGTGAGGGGTGAAGCGCACCTTGAGCACCCAGCAGACCGTGCCGCTGCGATCGGAATCGAAGTCGTAGAAGATCCGTCGCATGTGGTCCCACTGCAGCTTGACCTCGAAGTACTTCTCGATGATCTCCGTCCCGTCACTGGGGATGCCCAGGGTGGCCAGCGGCAGTCGAATGATCTGGTGGCGACCGGGCACCTTCAGCTCGCCCTTGGGTCCGAAAAGGTCGGTGGTGGCTGTCTCCCGTCCCATCTCGTCGATGATCGACAGGCCGCCGATCGCCGTGGTGGGCGGCTGGTCCGGCCGGTCGTCGAAGACCGTCGTGCCGCCTCCCGTTGGGGTGTCGCGCATCGTGATCGTGGCCCGGGAGAGCTGTAGGAAGCGGTCTTCCCCTTTGCCCCCCTGGTAGGGGACGAAGATCTGAATCGGCAGGTACGGGCGGTTAGTCTGCATCCGGAAGGGTGCATCCGGAATGATGTCTATTCCTCCGCTCTGCTGGTAATAGAGTTGCGCGCCCTTGGTCTGTGACAAGGGAACCAGCAGCAGGCCCGTGTTGTTACGCGGTGTAGCGTCTCGGCTGTTGGAATCGGCCTGAATCAGCACGGGAAGGTTGCGTTGCTTGCGCTGTCCCAGCGGTATCCATAGCCGGATCTTGCGGCGATCGCCGATTGCCAGGCTGGCCGCCGCGCTACGCGACAGCACGGATTGATCGGACCGATCGAAGATCGACACCTGAGTTCCACCGAGCGCGATATTGCCGCGGTTCTCGATTACCACGTCGAGTGGGATCCGGCCGGTCTCGAGCGGCAGGCTGGGAATGTCGGCCTCGACGATTGCGAGGTCCGCACCTTCTTCGGCCAGGGGATCGATGGTCTGACTGTGAGTGTTGTCCGTTGTTCGAATCTCACCCCCGGCCGTGGAGAGATTGAGCTGCGCCTCATCGCTGGTTGCCGGGGCCATGACCTCTATCGCCACGATGCGGCGTTGGCCAACGGCCAGCGGCGGGGTCTGCCTCTCGAGGACCTGGTCGCCGAGGGTCACCTTCAACTGGCCAGCAGGATAAGGCCGATTGCCGCGATTAGCGATTTGAATGCGTAGGATGGTGCGCTGGCCGGGTCGGGGGCGGCGGGGTAGCGAGTGGACCCGACGAATTCCTGCGTCCGGGGTGCTGACCTCCGATTCACCGAGTGCCTTGAGGACGTTGATCCGGCCGAAGTCGAAAAACTCTTCTTGCCGCGTCAGCGCGTCGATCGGGTCGACGGCTCGACGCAGCACCGAGCGGATCTGTGCCAGCTTGAGGTTGGGCCGGTGACTGAGAACCAAGGCCGCAACGCCTGAGATGTGGGCCGCCGCCACACTGGTTCCAGAGATGACCGAATAGAGCGAACCGGGGACGGTGCTGACGATGTCTTCGCCACTCGCGGCGACGTCGATTTGATTGGTCAGGTTGGTTACCAGCCCGATGCGGTCCGAGCTGGTGCTGGCGACTGCCAGGACTTCTGGATAACGGGCGGGCACTGCCAGCAGGTTGGTGTTGTCGTTTCCGGCCGGCGCGACGATCAGCACTCCCTGTTGCGCGGCCAGCTTGCACGCGCGGCGCAGGGTCACTGAATCGGCCCGACCGCCGAGCGAGATGTTGATCACCCGTGCGCCCTGCTCGACCGCCCAGATGATGCCCCGCGCCAGGTTGCTGAAGGTCGCGAGCCCCTGGCTGTCGGCCACTTTGACCGGAATGATCTGAGTGCTCCAGCAAAGGCCTGCGATGCCGACCTTGTTGTCACCTGGAGCGCCGATGATACCGGCCATCGCGGTGCCGTGGCCCAGATTGTCCTCGGGGATCTTGTCGCTGTTCACGAAATCCCAGCCCTGCTGCAGCGTGGCCGAGAGATCTTCGTGGTATGGGTCGACTCCGCTGTCGATGACCGCCACTTTGATCGGTGAGCACCCGGTGCAGTACTTCTTCCAGGCCTCTCGGACCTTGATGTGGTCTAGGGCCGGCTGGGATCGGTGGATCGGGTCGAGCGACTTGAGTATCCGTTTGAGTAACGCTACCCCGCGGCGCTTCTTGTCCTGCTTGCCGCCCTTGCCTTTCTTGTCGTGGGTGACCCGAGCCAGATAATCCGGTTCGGCCAACAGGCAACCTCGCTCGGCCCGCAGACGCTCGACGACGGTGGCGACATCGGCGCCCGTACGAGTGGTCACCACCTCGACGCCGATTGCCGATATCGTGAACAACCGGGTCAGCCCGAACTGCCGCATCAGGCGTTTCCTGTCGTCGGGATGCAAGCTGACCATCAAGCGTCCGTCTGCCAGTGGCTGGACCGGACCGTTGGCCGCTGTCAGAGCGCGATCGAACCCGTGTGGTCGGGCCATCGCGCCGCAGCAGCCCATATCGGCGACCGGGTGGTCGCAGTCTTGTTCGTGATAGAAAAGATAGCCGGCGGGAAGGGAGAGCGGCTGACTCCTCGCTCGCGGGATCGGGCCTGGGCGCTCCGATGCATAGAGCGCGATGAGCGTGACGATACCGGCGGACAAGACCAGGCTTCTGGCGACCGTCGTGATGTGGCGTAGTCCCATGGATGAAATTCCCTGTATCCGGCTAATCGGGTCGATCACAGCCTAGACCCGTGGCTTGCGGATGTAAATGCAAAAGTGATGCCATATTGGCTCTCCGGGTCAAGAATGCAAAGTTAGGCTGTGACGGTTGTTGCGTTCGCAAAACCGGTGTTTGCTAGATAGCACTGAGCGGGATCTGTTCCGAAAGGTAACAAAACAGTGATTTTGTAACGATTCGGAACATATTTTCATGACTGGAAAGCTCTTACAATTTCCATCACAGTTGCATTTCGATCTGGCTGTAAGTGTTGTTTGGGTTGTGGAACGCGGGACATTTTCGGGCTAGTCTGAAAGGTCCTGCATCGAGAGAAACCAGTTGCAGTCAGGGAGAACGGAATGAATCAGCCTGGCTGGATCGAAAGGCGAGTGCGGTCAGCCCAAGCGGGCGAAGACTGCGCGCTCGGCGATCTATATCTTCAGTTCTGCGCGCCGCTCACGGGGCTCGGCGTGCGGTGGGTCCAGAGTCACCGGTTCAGCGGCGATCTGGCGTGGGACATCTCCGTCGAGGTGTTCTTCCGCTGTATTCGTTGTTACAAGCTCGATCACATGAGCAAGGCGGGCTTCAAGACCTACTATTTTCGTGCCCTGCGGCTCGAGATGTGCCGACACCACCGTCGCAAACCATTACCGTTGGACGAGATCGGCGTAGTTGTCGACCCCAGTCCACCACCTTCTAAGCGTGTGGCTCGTCGGGAAATGATCGAGAACCTACGGGAGGGGCTCCGCGAGCTGGATCCTCCCATCGCGCTGTTTTTGATGGCTCACCTGGGGCATGGCATTCCGATGTCCCATGCCTACCGGATGACGCCGTACAGCTATGATTACACGCGGCGAATGAAACCCATCTGGATCGAGCGACTCCGACAGGTGATGGAGAGCTCGGCAGTTCACCGGGTTCTCGCGGCACGCAGTTCTAGGCTCTGTGCCATGCAAGCACACGGCTGATTGAGGCTTGAGCCCGGTGGCTGGAGACCTTGCACGCGATATCGTGTGCGGGTCCCGGTCTGCCGGGGCCGTCCGCCTGTCGGCCTTATGGAGTCGGCAGGTCTTCTGGTCTATCGAGTAGGCTTGACTGCTCTGCCGAGAGGTGCTCGCGAGCTTGCTCGACGACGAAGGCGTGGGCCTCAAAAATAGCTGAGACCGCGTCCAACGCGCCTTCATGCAGGAATTCAGTGCCTAGCGGATGCTTTTCCGCGCGAAAGATCAAATCAGCGATCTCCGCGGACTTTGGCTGATACTTCCAGGGAGCGATCAACACCGGTTGTTCGATCAATACGGGCCTCACCTGCGATCCGCTGGTCATAGCTCACCCTCAAACTGAATCACTGCTAATTGCGAAACTATGACCCGAGTCCGGGGCCTTGTCAAGGAGGTTGACAGGGCTTCATTGCCTGATTGAATTCGCGTATGCCGCTACCAGATGCAGTGACCGTGTGTGAGTGCTGGGCCCGAGACGGCCTGCAGTCGATCCCCAAGGTGATCCCGACAGACCAGAAGATCGATATGATTCACAGGATCGTCGACACGGGGGTGCGCAAGCTCGAGGTGACCTCCTTTTCCCACCCCAAACTGCTACCGCAGTTTGCGGATTGCGTCGAGATTCTCAAGGGCATCCGTCGACACCCGGACGTCAGCCACTGCGTGTTGATGCCCAATGAGAAGGGATTCGAGCGATTCGAGGTATGTCAGAAGGAGGGGTACGGTGCGGAGGAGATCATCTTGATGATCT
>CAZANL010000251.1:0-6852 GCA_964486115.1 uncultured Planctomycetota bacterium | reverse complement strand
TCCGGCGCCGCCTCGGAGAGTCCGGTGGTCAGTCCAGCCGGAACGGTCGGTCTGGTGAGTTGCGAGCGCAGTGCGCCCAGGACGAACTGGCCAAAGGAGAGCGGGTGGCAGGCCCAGGTCAGCGCCAGCGAGCGACCGATTGCTCGGGGACCGTGCCAGGTACCGGTCGGCAAGTAGAGCAGGTCGCCCGGCTCGAGGACCTGCTCGACCATTTCCGAGCGGCAGGGAACCGAGATATCCGACCCCGGATTGCTCGAGTTGAAGGCCTCGATGTAATCAGTGGTGCCAAATAGAGATCCGGTGAGCGACGGGGCCACCGGTCGCTCTCCATAGAACCAGCGCTTGGCCCCCGCGATCTGAAGGATGAAGACCGAGTGGTCGTCACAATGGAGCGGAAACCCATGCCCATCAGAGGAGTAGTAGCAGTTGAACAGGGAGGGCTTAACCAGTCCCAGCTGGGATCCGGCAGCGAGGCATAACCTCCGAAGCGTCGAGTCCGCTTGTTCCAGTTGCAACGTGCAGAGGGTGAGCCCACTTTCGAACAGGGGGTCGAACTGGTCAGGCGTGATCGGCGTCGCTCGCGTGCCCTGGCCTCCGGCCTTGATCATGCCGGTTCTATTGGGCAGCGCCGCGCGGAGGGCCGTCTGGTCGAACAGCTCGGTAAACTTGTCTGCTGCGCCCGAAATATAGAGCGACCGCGACCCCCAGTAATCGGCGATGAATGACTCGGGACTGATCGGTGCGAGCAGTGCCGCAAGTTCCCGCCCCGCGGGACCGAAACTCACCGTGGCTCCCGACCCAGCCGTTGAGCTTGGCTGGCGGCCCACTGCTGCTGATCGGTCAGGCTGATTTATTGATAGAACCTGGCAAGACGAGCGTACCTAACGGCCGGGGTGAAGGTGCGATTCCAGGTCAGCTTCGAGGCGCAGACCGGGCCGAGATGCAGTGGTTGTCGATCGCTCTCCCCGAGCGAGTTGCTGCCGTTCATCACGCAGAGGAAGTAGACGCAGTGCTCGAGTGAGAACATGTGCCCTGTTTCATGGGCCAGCACCTTGCAGGATCGCAGCAGGGCGAGCTTCCTGCTCGCCGCCGTCTCCTTGCCCCCCGAAAATCCCGCGAAATAGCGCGCGAGCGAGTAGACGCCGACGCGTCGGTCCAGCGAGCCCTGCCCAAAGACGAAGTTCCACTCTTGGCGTGGGTACAGGTCGCCCAGCGTGATGCCGAGGTAGCAGATCGCGTTCTTCGGCAGCCTGGGCAGCAAGACGTCCTCCATGATCGTCACCGTATGATGCTGGACCCAGGGGCGACCCTTGCATTGCGGGTCCGTTGCCCTTTATTGGGCAACGGAAGCGGTCGGGCCAGCTCCACCTCGCAGCCGAAGTAGACTGCGCAGAAGTCACGAAGTGTCCGCAGCAGCTCCTGCTGCGCCGCTTTGAACGGACCCAGTGGCTGCAGGACGATGCGATCGCGGATCTTGGTCGCGCGAACGGGGGAACTTGACCGATATGCGGTCAGCGTCTGCGGCTGCTCGCTCTGGCCCGGGCCGAGCCGCCAATCTCCGGCGCGCGGCGGGGGCATTGGCTTGAAGCCGGATGTATCGGCGAATGCCCGGAGCACCTGCGGACCGTTGGCGGAGCCACCCGCTCGGGCCAGCTGACCCTGCCAGTCGGGGTATTGCTCGGTACAGGCCACGGTATGGACCAGCAGCACCGCGAGCGAGATCAGGATTCGCATCAGCGCATTATACCCGTGGTAACATGCGGGCATGAACAGTTACTTCCGGGACAAGCACATCTGGATCACCGGAGCGTCGAGTGGGATTGGCGAGGCACTGGCTCGGGCGCTGGCCGGGGCGAACTGTCGGCTTTCGCTGTCAGCTCGCCGCTTCGAGCTGCTCGAACGGCTGGCGTGCGAGCTGACCGGTGCTGGGACTGCCGCGGCTGGCTTCCCGCTCGACGTGTCGGAGAGGGAGGCGGTCTACAACTGTCACGAGTCGGTCGTGGAGTCGCACGGGCCCGTCGACATCCTGATCGCCAACGCCGGTATCAGTCAGAACAGCAACACGACGCTCGCCCTCGAGCAGGACCTGATCGATCGCTTGATCGGGGTCAATCTGACCGGCGCGATTCACACGATCAAGGCCGTACTGCCCAGTATGACGGAACGCCAGCAGGGACAGATCGTCGGGGTCTCCAGCCTCGCTGGTTTTCGCGGACTGCCCGCATCGGCGATCTACTGTGCCACCAAGGCGGCGCTTTCTTGCTTTCTGGAAGGGCTGCGCTTGGAGTTGCGCGACTCGGGTATCGCGGTGACGGATGTCTGTCCGGGCTTCATCAAGACGCCGATGACCGAAAACAACGACCACCCGATGCCTTTTCTGATGGAGGTGGAGGCTTGCGCGAGGATTCTGCTGCGGGGTATCAAGAAGCGAAAGGCGCATTTGGGCTTTCCCTGGCAGTTGCACAATGCCCTGCGCTTGTCACGCAACCTGCCGCCGTTTCTGTATGACCGCGTGATCGGGCTGGTGGATTTATGACCGCGTGACCGGACTGGGGGCTACCTGAGGACCCCTGGCCGCCTACTGCCGCACCCGATACACCGTGGTGTCCCAGCGCAAACCGCGCAGCGAACCCCTGGGATGATGTGACAACTTCTCCAACCAGGAGGCCTGGTCGAGATCCCACGGCGGATCACCCTCACGCCAGAGAATGAAGGTGCGCACGCCGTGCTGTCTCAATTCGGTGCGGAGTGCGGCGAGTGTTTTCGCCTGGGGTTGGCCCAGAGCCACCATATTCAAGTGCCAGCCGACATAGAGCCCGTAGTTATAGTTGGTGGAGGCCAGGGGGCCTGCGCACCCGTGGCGCGCCATGTCATCGGCAACCAGCCGAAACTCGACCCCACGCTGGACCAGGTGGGACCAGCTGTGCAGGTAGCGGGCAGGTGGCAGGATGAAGTACAGTAGTCCGACGAGCAGCGTGACCCGCTGCCATCGCGCGGAGGTCATCAGGTTGAGCAGGTGCAGGCCATATACCATCAGCAATATTCCGATGAGGTAGTGGTAGCGCTCCTGCCAGCACTGGACGGGCAGATAGCCGGCGATGTGGATAGCCACCGCAGCGAGGACGGACAGGTCGAGCCACAACACCGACCGATCAGCGCGTTTCCGCCAGAGGTGGGCGATCAGCCCGAACAGAATCCACCAGCGCATCAGCAGCGGATCGTGTTCCGCGATCGCCTCGAAGATGTTGCCGATGCCGTGTCCCATCACACGCAACTGATGCATAAAATAGGCACGTGAGGCAAACGGCGACCAGGTCTTGTAGGGAATGTCCGACGGATCCTCCCAAACGGTCAGTCGTCCCTCAGCCGGCGGCCATAGCCCCGAAATCCAGGGGTGCCAGCGATGGATGTCCGCTGGGCCGACGAGCGCGTGATTGGCCGCGCCGGCGTTGCTCACCGTCGGTTTCCCGTATTTGAGGCTGAGCAGTCCGACCCAGGGGACGATCAGACAGGCCCCGAGGGCCATTCCGGCAAGCCAGCGGCGGAGCCCTGGCCGCCAGTGGCCCCGCCATCCGGCGCACCAGCAGCGCAGCAGGACCACGGCGGTGAAGTGCGCGACGAAAAAGGGCGCGTTGAACGCTTTGGAGAGAAAGGCCAATCCGCCGAGCAGGCCGCTGACGCATGCCCCTCGGGGGGACTCGAACCAGTCCTCGCTGGTGACCGCATACAGATAGAGCAGCAGGATGCCCGCGGAGAGAATGTCCGGGTAGACGCCGCGCACACCGCCGACGATTGCCAGCAGTCCGGCGATTCCGCCAGCGCCCAGCCGCCAGCTCGCCGATAGGGCGAAGCGTCCAGCCAGCAGCCAGGCGCCGACGACCCAGAGCAATCCGCAGAGCATCGTCAGCAGATGGATCGCCGTCAGCGGGTTGGCGCCGAGCTTCACGGGTAGGATCAGCAGCCAGGAGAACAGCGGGCTCCAGTAGCCGTTGACGGCCAGCCCCAGTTCGCCAGCGGCATAGTGTCGGGCAACCTGGATGTAGGCCAGCCCGTCCACCTCGAGCAGGTAGCGGGCGTGACAGCTGGCTGGTATGCCGATCACCAGGTAGGCCGTCATCAGCAGTAACAGGCCACGGTAAGAGTTTTTCGCTGGCGGGGTCATACTTTGCTCACTGTACCGTTGCTCGGGAGTGCCCGCAATAGTACCTTGGGTGTCCTGATGCCCCGAATCGCCGTAATTGCTGGCGCGGGCCCCGCGGGGCTGACTGCCGCCTACGAGTTGCTCAAGCGCACCGACATCAAGCCGATCGTCTTTGAGGCCACCGGCGCGATCGGCGGCATTGCGCAGACCGTCAACTACAAGGACAACCGGATCGATATCGGCGGCCACCGATTCTTTTCCAAGAGCCAGCGGGTGATGGACTGGTGGTTCAACATCCTGCCGTTGCAGGGGGCCCCGGCGGCGGACACCCAGGCCAAGGCCCACACCATCGAATACGCAACCGAGGCGCTGCTGGACTACCTGTGTACCGGCTGTGCGCCGGACAGCGCGTCACTGGAAGGCACCAGGCTGCGACGGGGTGCTCCGGATCCAGCGCTAGAGGACGAGGTGATGCTGCAGCGGCCGCGACTGTCTCGCATCTTCTACCGACGTCGCTTCTTTCCTTATCCGCTGCAGATCTCGATCCGGGTGTTTCGCCAACTCGGCCTGTGCAACACCGTGCTCGTCGGGGCTAGTTATCTGAAGGCAAAACTGCGACCACTGAAGGACGAGACCTTCCTCGACGCCTTTTTCATCAATCGTTTTGGCAAGCGGCTGTATCAGACCTTCTTCAAGGATTATACGGAGAAGGTCTGGGGGATCCCGTGCAGCAAGATCCGCGCGGACTGGGGCGCCCAGCGGATCAAGGGCCTCTCGCTGTTGGCGGCGCTGAGGGCGGCCTGCAAGGACCTGTTCACCAGCGGGGAAAAGCGAGACATGCAGGCCCGCGAGACCAGCCTGATCACTCGGTTTTTCTACCCCAAGCTGGGGCCGGGGCAGATGTGGGAGACCGTGGCGGCGCATATTCGTCGCTGTGGGGGGGAGGTGCATCTGAACCAGCCGGTCGATGGGGTGCAGCTCGCGCATGGCCAGGTCGTGGCGGCGATTGTCGGGGGCGAGCGGGTCCCCTGTGATTACTTTTTCTCTACCATGCCGATCAGGCAGCTGATGCGGGTGATGGACCCGCCACCGCCGGAACCGGTCGCCGAAATTGCTAGAGGGCTGCTCTATCGCGATTTTCTGACGGTGGGGCTGTTGCTGAGCAAGTTGCATGTCCATGAGCAGGGCATGGCGCTGGCGGAGCGGCTCCCGGACAACTGGATCTATGTTCAGGAGGGAGACGTGCAGGTCGGCCGGATACAGTGCTTCAATAACTGGAGTCCTTACCTGGTTGCCGACCCGGACAACACGGTCTGGATTGGATTGGAGTATTTCGTAAACCAGGGTGACGCGCTCTGGGAGATGAGCGATGAGGCGCTGGTGGCGTTGGGCACTCAGGAGCTCGTGCGAATCGCCTTCATCGAGGCCGAGGATGTTCTGGACGGGTGTGTCACCCGGATGGAGAAGGCCTATCCGATGTACTACGGGACCTACCACCGCCTTCCAGAGCTTCAGCAGTGGGTGACCGGAGTGACGAACCTGTTTCTGGTTGGACGCAACGGAATGCACCGGTACAACAACCAGGACCACAGCATGCTGACCGCGATGACCGCGGTCGACAACCTCGTGGAAGGGCGGACGGACAGCGCCAATCTCTGGGAGGTCAATGTGGAGCGGGTCTATCACGAGGAGAAGTAAGTGGGTGGGCTGAGCAGTGACCAGGTCCAGACAGCCGCGGTCAACCTGCTGCGGATGGGTGAGCTCCAGCGTGTACTGGCCGGCTTGAACGCGACCCACATCCCGGTCACCCTGCTCAAGGGAGTGGGGCTGCTGATCAGCGACTATCAACGGGACTACCACAACCGTCCGATGGGGGACACCGACCTGCTGGTCGCGCCGGAGCGGGAAGCGGATGCCCGGCATGTGCTCGAGGAACTGGGGTATGAGCTGTTTCCCAGCCGTGAAGTGGTCTACCGGCGGCTGGCCGCTCAGGAGTACCTGATCGATCTGCACACGAACCTGGATCATCTGGACCGGAACGGCCTGTCGCTGGCTTGTGAGCGCAGCCTGACCGTGGATTTGTCGGGGCAGCCGGCGAGAGTCTTTGCGCCGGACGACAACTTCCTGTACATTGCCAGCCACATGGGGTTGCACCATGCCTATGTCACGCCCCACGGACTGAGCGATCTGGATCGGCTGGCGAGGCGGCACGATCTGGACTATGTGCGGATTGCTCGCCGTGCTCGCCGGCATCGCCTGGAGGTACCGGTGGGAGAAGTGCTGCGCATCCTCGTGCGGCGGTTCGGCACGCCTATGCCCGACGAGTTCATCAAGGCGCTCCGGCCGCGGGCCGGCGGACGGCTGGCGGCCAAGGCGTACCGGAAGGTCTTGAGCCAGGACAGAGCCGTGCATGGCTGGGGTGTCCTGCTCGAGTTGCTGTTTCGAGGCAGCCTACTCGACCGATGGAGATTGATGAGAAGCTATGTCTGGCCCGGTCGGGAGGTGATCATCAGGCGTTATCAGCTGAGTCCGGACATCTCGGCATGGTGTTACCACACCCTGCGGCCGCTGCGGTTGATGCGCCGGACCCGTCGTATTCTGAGTGAGTTGCTTCACGGGAGCGCGGGTTGATGCGTCTGACGATCGCCGGGATGCGGATCGGGCTGCAGACCGAGAGCGCCATCCTGCGCACGGTATTCCAGGAGAAGTAC
>CAZANL010000250.1:0-6874 GCA_964486115.1 uncultured Planctomycetota bacterium | reverse complement strand
AGCTGGCAAGTCGATGAACAAGGCCGGCAAGCAGCTGGGCAAGCAACAGGGTGGGCAAGCCGCACCCCAGCAGCGAGAGGCAGCCAAGAAGCTCAAGGAAGCGGAGCGCGAGCTCGAGCAAATCCTGGCTCAAATGAAGAAAGACCAGCAGGATGAGATTCTGGCCGCCCTGCAGGAGCGGTTTCAGCGCATGCTCCGCATCCAGACGAAGATCTGGAAGTCGACCAAACGATTCCACAAGAAGAGGGCCGCCAACCAGTTCAACAATCTGGACCGATTGGCCGTCGGACGCCTATCCGACGAGGAGCGGAGGCTGGCCCACAGCGCACGGACCGCACTCGAGGTCCTGAAGGAAGAAGGGACCACGGTCATCTTTCCCGGGGTCGTCGAGCAGATGAAGTCCGATATCGAAAACGTCGCGAGTCGCCTGGCACGAGCCCAGATCGGCCTGCTCACGCAGACCTTCGAAGAAGAGATCATCGCCACACTCAAGGAGTTGATCGAGGCACTCAAGAAGCTCCGCCAACAACGCGAAGCCGAGGGCAACCCGGGGCAGGGCGGAAACGGCCCGCCCCCCGAGGGCGACCTGGTGCCACTCTCGGCCGAGTTGAAGATGATCCGCTCGCTGCAGCTTCGGGTCAATCGCCTGACCACTGCCGTGCAGCGTGCCAAGGAAGCCGAGGGACGCACCAGCCGAGACCTCGAGCGACAGTACGAGAACCTCAGCAAGAAGGAAAAGGCGATCTCCGGAATGACCGAAGAACTGGGACGAAAGCTGTCCCAGGACGACCGATAAAAGCTATGATGCTGGGAGAAAGCTCCCACACACTGGAGGAGATGGAAAGATGAAACGACTGTTACTCCTGCTGCTGTGCAGTGGCTTGCTGGTGCCCATGGCGCTAGCAGACGACACCGCCTACATGCAGAAGGGCCAAGGCTTTCTCAAGGCACTGGAAGAAGATGGGGTCGATGCCGAGGCGGTCCGATCGCTCAGGGCAACGCTCACCAAGCTCGGTGGCACCGAACTGGATGCCAACACGGACTTCATCGGTGAGGGGCTGTTCACTGCCTACCCAGATTATCGCAAGGCGATCAAGGCTTGGTATCGGGACTACTACAAGAAGGCCGCAAGCCGGCTGATGAAGGTCTCGATCAAGTCTGACAACGACTACCTGGTCGCCCACGCCAATTACTTTCTCGCGCGCACCTACCTGCAGCAGGGGCTGTACGAGCGGGCAGAAGGGATTCTCGGCGAGCTGGTGGCCAGCGAACTGAAGTACTTCCATCGCGACTACGAAGTGAAGTTCTACCATGGCCTCAGCCAAGGGCAGTTACTGTGGCGCGAGAAGGCCGGCAAGACCTTCGCCGAGTTCATCAAGAACTATCCGAAAGCACCAGAGCGCTTCCGGATGCTGGCCAACAAGATCGTCGCGGAACTGAAGATCCGGGGCGAGAACGAGCTCTACGACCTGAGCGACCGGATGAGCCTGGTCCAGCGCTGGCTGGGCAAACAACACAGTGGCAAGACCACGCAGAAAAAGGAAAACGAGATCGTCGAGATCCTCAACCGGCTGATCAAGCAGGCCGAGAAGCAGGAACAGAGCTCCTCGACGTGACCGGGCGGCGGACAGGGCGGCCCGGGTGGCGGCCCAGCGCGCGGTATGAATCCAAGTGGTCCAGCAACTAGCCCGTCTCTTCCCAGCGGTCCTGTGAGGCCCGAGAACCTCTCAAGGACAGCCAAACGCGTCGGTAAGGCGTGGGGCATGATGGGCGAGAAGGAGCGCAAGCAAATCACCCAGTTCCTGGAGAAACACTTCCCGGAACGTTACAAGCACCTGCTGAAGCAATATTACAAAGAGCTGTCCAAGGGTAACTAGAGCGACACCCACAACTTCAACGCGCGACCGCGGGACAACTCCCGCGGTCGCCGGTACAACTCAATGAGACTCCTGACCTTCACCTTTCTGCTCCTGGCGGGCACTCTACCCGCCCTCTCCGATGACTTCATCCTTCAGGACAACCGCAAGCTCAGCGACTCGCTGCTGACGATCAAGGACCGGGTCTGCAAGCTGGTAAAGGGCCGGCAGTTGGACCTGGCGCTGATCAAACAGATCGACCTGGCGCAGATCGGCAAGCCCAAGAGTTCGTTGCGGGTGCACCTCATTGGCGGTGACGTTCTAGCCGGCAAGCTGGGGCAGAAAATCGACAGGGGGGTGACCCTGACCAGTCAGATGCTGGGCCAGATACGCATCAAGCTGGAGGGCGTCGCGCTGATCGACTTCGGCGGCAAGGGCAAGATCCCCGACGATCCCGCCAGAGATGTCGACTACCTCTACTACATCAACAAGGAGGGGGAAGTGGTCCACATGAAGGGCGCGCTGGAGAGCATCTCTCCCAAGAACGTATCTTTCATGTGGAAGCTGACCGGCAAGACCTACTCCCTCCCGCTGGCCAAGGTGCGAGGGCTGAGGATGGGCCGCACCAACGCCCCCGCTGAGAGCGATGGCATGACGGTTAGCCTGACTCTCCGCGACGGCAGCACACTGACGGGAGAGGCGCTGGAGATCAGCGAGAAGCGGATCGCACTGCATCACGTCAGCGACCGCGTCCTGCGCCTGCCGCGTAGCTCGATCGCCAGGATCGTGATCAGCAGCGACTGGGTAATTTACCTGGCGCGCGAGAAGCCGATCTCGATTCGTACCGATCGGCTTTACGGCGCGGGCAAACTGCTTCCGGCCTATCGCAAGAACACCTCCATCTGGGGCGGGTCGCTGGCACCCTATAGCAACGGTATCGGCACCTACGGCACCACCGTCCTGTCTTACAACCTGCGGGGGCGCTACAAGACCTTCAAGTCAGCGATCTGGATAGCCACACTATCCAAGACGGCCGGCCTGTCTTCTCTGAGCCCTCAAGGGGAGGTGATCTTCCGCGTGTATGGGGACGGCAAGAAACTCTACGACTCCGGCCTGGTCCGGGCAACCGACAAGCCGAAAGATATTGAGGTCGATGTGCGCGACGTCCGTCGGCTGTCGATCGAGGTCAACCGCGGACCCGGCTGGGGCGTTGGAGACGCCGGCAACTGGGGCAACCCTCACGTCCACAAGTAACGCCTGTCATCCTAGACAACCGCAATCGCCGGAACCAGCTGCCCCAGCACGCGTCTGATCTGATGAGGACAGATCGAGACACAGACCTGCCGCCGGACTGGACAACAGCCTCTCCCGGGCTGTTCGTAGGCGGAAGCGTCGCCGTCGAGTTGAGGATCATCGCGTCCTCTAGCAGATCTCGCCCAGCCAGCTGGCGCACATCGTGATGTGGGCCGCTCGCAAGCAACGACCTCAACTTCGGCAAGCTCGTCGAACCAAGTCGTCGGGAAGTAATCCCGGCGCTTTTTCGGTAGAATAGTTATGAGGGAACACAACTCTTCAAGCCTGCACACGCCATGATCCGACTCTGCCTGCTGACCACGTTTCTAGGCGCACTAGTCCTTCAGACGACTGCCCTGTGCCAGGACCAGAAACCTGCCCGCGAAGCCCTCAGGCTTCAGCAAACCCGGGTAAATCTGGTCCGCAAGATCACACCCGCGGTCTGCGCCATCTTCCGTGGCCGCGGGGGCGGCTCAGGGGTGATCATTTCTCCCGACGGTTGGGTGCTCAGCAATTTCCATGTGACCAGCTTCTCCAAGACGCTGCGCGTTGGCCTCCCCGACCACAAAATCTACAAGGCGACCGTCGTTGGACTGGACCCCACTGGCGACATCGCGCTGCTCAAGCTCCACGGCAAGAAACGCTGGCCCTACGCTCCGCTGGGTAACTCGGACGCGTTACAGTTCGGTGAGTGGGTCATCGCAGCGGGCAACCCGTTTCTGCTGGCCACCGACTTCACCCCCACCGTCACGATGGGGATTGTCAGCGGTACCCATCGTTTCCTCAGCGGTGCGGGCGGCTTCCGCCTGACCTACCCCGACGCCATCGCGACCGACGCGCCGATCAACCCGGGCAACTCGGGCGGTCCACTGTTCAACATGGCGGGCGAGGTGGTCGGGATCAACGGTCGGATCTCTCTGCGAGACCGCGGACGAGTCAATATCGGCGCGGGCTACGCGATCAGCGCAAACGCGATCAAGAACCTGCTGGGAACTCTGCAATCAGGCGAGATCGTCGAGCGGGGCAACATGGACGCCACCGTGCGCAATCGGGACGGGAAGGTGGTCTTCGACCAGATGTTCGAAGACTCGGCCGCGCACAACGCCGGCTTGCGAATCGGGGACGAACTGGTGGAGTTCGACGGCATCCCGATCAAAACCTCAAACCAGTTCTTGAACCGGATCTGGGTGCTGATCGCCGGCTGGAAGATCAAGGTGGTCATCCGTCGGGACCAAAAGCTGAGCACCCACTGGGTGACGCTGAGCGCCATCCCACAGCGCGGCAAAAAACGGAAGGGTGACTGGGCCCCACTGGGCAAGGAGCACCGACGCAAGCGCGCCCTGGAGCTGGCCGCCAGCTGGTCTAAATACCGTGGCTTGCGACGCCCCGTGAGCACCAGCGGCACGGCGGGGAACGCAGGCTTCAACGCGCGCTTCCGCGGCTTCGAGCCGATCTCGGTCAACCGCAAGTCCCAGATCGATCTATTCCTGCCCGCCGCGGTCACGCGCAACGGCAAGGAACTCCCAGCCTCAGCAGCGCGCAGGGCACGGCTGACCTGGGCCCTGGCACCCGTGCCAGACGAGCTGCTCGGTGGCTCGCACCTCAGCCGCGGCGAGCTGCACAGCAGCGGCCGACTCGGATCGCAACCCACACTGGTGGTGATCTACAGCGGCCCCGACGATGAGAAGCTGATTTTTCACTACGATGTCGCCAGGTCGCGACTGGTCGGGCTCGAGCGCTTCGTCGGCGAGAAGCTGGATTTGCGGATCGCCTACTCGAGCTATCGCCGATTTGGCAGCCAGCAGATCGCCAGCCAGAGGACCATCACTCGACCGGGCCAGAAGGTCAACCGGGTACAGATCACCGCCGCGCGGCTAAGCGGCAGCGTGCGGGACGTGAAGGTCGAGCCGCAGACCATTCCCGCGGACGCCCCACGGCTGCGTCCCAAGTCGGGCCTCGCTCCGGCACTCAAGAAGGTCATGCCGGCACTGGTCAAGATCTACGGTGCCGGGCGCGTCAAGGGCATCCCGTCCTACGGGACTGGCGTTATCGTCAGCCCGGACGGCCGCATTCTGACGTACAACTCGGCGATGTTGACCACGACCAACCTCTATGTGGTGCTTGCCGACGGACGCTATATGCCCGCCAAACTCGTTCACCGAGACTACGACCGGGACGTCGCGATCATCCAGATCAACGGGAAGAAACTGCCCCACCTCCAACCCCACACAGGCGACATGCTGGTCGGCCAGTGGGTCGTGGCGATCGGCAATGCTTTCAACCTGGCACAGGGCTCCGAGCCGATGACGGTCAACCTCGGGATGCTGTCAGCCAAGACCAAGCTCTACGCCCGCCGCGGCCTGGCCGACTTCCCCTACAAGGGCGAGGTGTTCATCATCGACGCCCAGATCAACCCCGGCTCCTTCGGGGGTCCGCTGATCGACTCCGCCGGACGATGGATCGGCCTTTGTGGCAAGGTGCTGCACAGCAAAGAAACCAATACGCAGTTCCATTACGCACTGCCGGTCGGCTCGATCAAGGACCTGATCGCCGGCAAACCACGTCAACCGAAGCCCAAGTCTTCGCTGCGCGGTAAACGACCGTACCATGGACTGGTGTTTCTCGACGCCGGACCGTTCAAGAGCCCCCCCTACGTCGATCGTGTCCTGCCCATGTCGCCAGGGCGGAAGGCCGGCTTCCTGAAGGACGACCTGATCCTGCGAGTTGATGAACGCCGGGTCAAGTCACTCGATGAGCTGAAGACCGCAATGCGGGGATATCGGCCGGGAGACGTCGTCTCCTTCTCGGTAAAACGGCAAGACAAGGTGATGCGGGTCAAGGTCACGCTCGAAGCAGACGAGGATGACGAAGAGGACACTCCCGACAAGCGCAAGACGCCGACGACCCGCGCTGGCTGGCTGGCTGAATACACCGCCCAGCTGCGGGAGGCCGCCTCACCCTATGGCAAGATCTCCGCCGCGCTCAAGCTTGCGGGCATGGGCCAATCAGCCGGAAAAGCGCTGGGAGGGCTGCTGCGGGTCAAGGATCACGAGATTCGTCGAGCAGTTCTCGTTGGCATACAAGCTCTGGGTCCCCAGGGCGTGGCCGCCGTGCCCGATCTGCGCAGGATTCTCGAGCGGGGCCGCGGGGAGGACCTGCGCCAGCAAGTTGCGATCGCGCTGGCCCGAATTGGGCCGGCCGCCCTACCCGCCACGCCGGATCTGATCAAGCTGCTCGGCGCCCCCGACGTGGTGCTGCGCCACTCGGCTTACAAGGCACTGGTCGCCATCGGACCGAAGTCGATCCACCACATCCTCGCCGCCCTCGGCTCCCGAAGCGATGCGGCGCTGCGCCTCGTGATTCAGGAGATCGGCAAACCCGCGCTTCCCTCGATCATCGAGATCCTCGACACCAAACCGGGTCTTCGGGGCCAGGCCTTGCACGGATTGAGCGCCCTGGGGCCGCTGGCAGTGGACGCCCTACCCAAGTTGCTGACGCTGCTCCACGGCAAGGAGCGAGAACAGCGTCTGGCCGTCATCCAGACCCTCGGATCGCTGCAGGACACGCGCGCCGCGGCCGCCCTGGCCAAGCTGCTCGACAGCGAGGAACGCGCCGTGATCGACGCGCTGGAAAGCTCCGGCCCGTCGGCAGCCGTGGCGGTTCCCCAGCTGGCAGGACTGCTCTCGCGCGCCCAGAAAGCCGGACGAATCACGCGCTTGCTGCGC
>CAZANL010000249.1:3546-6887 GCA_964486115.1 uncultured Planctomycetota bacterium | reverse complement strand
ATTTTCGTCTGTTCCCCCGCCAGACCTTGCGGAGAGAGCACCAGAATGCCGAGCGCAAGATCCTGCTGTGGCTGCTCGGACGCCTGGGTGACGTGGTGATGGCCAGCGCCGTCATCGGAGCGATCCGGACCGCGCACCCCGACGCCTGGATCGGATTCGCCACCCGCTGGCCCTACGCGGACGTCCTGCGACACGACCCCCGGCTGGATGCCGTCATCTGCTGTGACACCCCGGATCAGATCGCTGGATTCACCCGCAAAGGGGAGGAGCCAACCTGTCTGCACGTCATCGATCCGCAGAATGTCGACGAATTTCGTTCCCACGTCCCCGACGCGGAGTCGCAAGCCGCTCGCGGCTACTGGTGGACCCGCGGACACGTGGTCGAGTTGCTGGCCGAGGCGACATCCGAGCGGCTGGGTGTGGAGGTGTCCGACCTGAGAAGTCCCATCTTCATCGGCGACGCCGATGACCAGGTCGCCAAGGCCTATCTGCAGGCGCAGGGCATCACCGACCAGGCCAAGCTCGTGGTATTCCATACGACGACCAGCGTCAGACTCAAGGACTGGCCCCTCGCCCAGTTCCAAGGCCTCGCCGACCGTCTGCTAGCGGCGGACCCGGCGCGCCACGTGTTGACGGTCGGCAGCAAGGGACAACTGGGACTGACCGGGGACCGCGTGGTCAACGCGCACGGCCAGCTGACCGTGCCACAGACGGCAGCCGCCATCGCCCGAGCCTCTGCCTTCGTCGGACTCTCCAGTGGACCCATGCATCTGGCTGACAGCCTCGAGGTACCCAGTCTGGTCCTGTTCGGCTCGGAATATCCCGGCTGGGCTGGCCCCTATCAGACCCGCTCCGTATGCATCCAGTCCCCAACCACCTGCGAGCCGGCCTGCTGCTGGCCTTGTGACCAGCCGAGCTTCTGCATCGACGACATCCGGGTTGATCTAGCCGCCGAGGCCTTCGAAGAACTGATGGCGGGCCGCGGGCAGTGCGGAATCCGCCCAGATCCCAGCTGAGACACCTGCGAGCAAGGCTCTCGGCCCCCTCAACGGCCCGCCAGAACCGAATTTGGCGATTCAACAGTTCGACTGGCCCCGCTTTCTCCTCCAGAGGGTGAAAATTTAAATATTCCATTACGCACAGCTTGTTGCAAGAGGATCCAGGTGATAGAGTGCCTCGATGCGATCCCTCCTCCTGGCCTGCCTGTGGGCACTTTGCCTACCCGTCACGGCAAATGCCAAGGGCACGATCACGATCGTCCCACCCTCCGCCGCCAAGCCAGGCAGCTATGTGTTCGTCACGGTCCGGACCACCTTCATGAAGCACATCCGGATGTACGTCGACCGCTCCTACCACGGTCGGCGTGATTTGCCAGGGGCCAAGCTGGGCAGCCGGGTCGACACGACGTGGTACGTGCGCTTTCCGCAGATCGCCACCAAGGCCGGTCAGTGGGAGATCAAGGTGGTCGGCGTGGACAGCACCGAGGAAACGGTGGAGACGAAGACCAGTGTCTCACCGACCGTCTTTCGTGATGTGTCGATCAAGCTGGATGTCCTGGCCCCAATGAATGTCGCCGCCCCCCGGCCCGAGGCGTACGTCGCAGAGACGCTGAGAGGCGCAACCGATCCGGATCACACCATCCAACTGTCATTCAGCGTGAGCGGCTCGATCCTGGAAGGCGGCCAGGCCGTCACCATCACGGCCAAGGTCTTCGACAAGGAGAGCAAACAGATCGAAGGGCTACAGCCGGCGATCCGCGTGACGGGCGGCAAGCTAAAAGACGTCAAGCAGAAGGGAAAGGTCACCGCCTTCACCTGGATCAGTCCGACCAGACCGGGACGCTACCGAGTCTCGGCCCACTTCCGTGATGGGCTGACCCAGACCTTCTTCGATGTCGCCAAGACGGTGACCTTGAAAGTCACCAGCTGGGGCTTACATCAGCTCAGGGTCAGCGGCGGTCGGTTTGCCCAGACCGTACGACGAATCGATCCGAACGTCCGACCAACCACGAGAATCAACGCTCTCCTGCTGCCCGCCGACAAGAACTCGATGTTGACGATCACCGTGGAGGGCCTGGACAACGCCGGCGCCGTACACAAGACCGAGGACCTGGTGATCAACGTCACCACCCCGAGATAACCGCTCTCGGGTCCCACACAATCACTCTGTGGCAATACACTTACAATCCCTCCGGTGAGTATGGGAACCTGGTTGTCTGGGCTGGCGAGTCTGCGTCAGTGACAGGTGATCGAGCGCGACCACCCGCTCTCACGGCGTGTCCCAGCCCACAGCGGGCAGCCCACCGGCGCACCGTGAACGCCGTGCCCTTCTCCGAGCAACGCCGACCAGTCCCCAACATCCCGCGGAGCCGCCATCACGAGCAGTTCCGCCACCGCATCCCCTCTTTCAGCCCCAACACACAGCTGGTATCCTGAGTCGAGCGATGTCGTCGCAGCACAGCAGTAACCAGCGGGAGTCCAGGCTTGTACCGAGTTCGATGATCACCGGTTTCCCAGACCCGCCGGTGGTTCACCCGAGGCCGGCTGAGGATACATCCCTACATCACTCCCGATGGATCGGGCACACTCGGACCGAGGTCGTCCACAGCGACTGACCCGCGACGGAGCGTTCCCGTGATTCCACATCTGTTCCGCTTTCGCCTGGTGTACCTGGCGCTGATGTTCGGCGGACTGCTCGGCGCGCTGGCCGGTCTGCGTGGCCTGCAGTTCGATTTCACATCCCAGTATCTGTTCAAGTCCAGCGATCCGGAATACGCCGAGCTCCTTGGCCTGCAACAAGCGCTAGGCCGCCAGGACAACACCGCGGTGATCCTCGTCACCGGGCCCGACGTGCTCTCGCCCCAATGCCTGGCCTTGCAGCGCCAGCTGACACAGGCTCTCTCGGCGGTCCCGGGCATCGATCGTGTCAGCGGCCTGGCCGACGCTTACTACAGCCCACCAGGATCGCTGGTACCCGCACCGATCCTCAGCGCTGGCACCGGTGAGGCCCTGCGCCAGGTCGTCATGGCGCAGCCGCTGCTAGCGGGCCGCCTCGTCAGCACGAACAGCCAGGCCACCCTGATACTCGCTCGCGTCCAGCCCGACCGGATGCAGTTCGAGAAGCTCGAGCCGGTGATGGTCGAGCTGAACAAGTCGATCTCCCGCATCAAGACACCCCCTGGATTCCAGGTCCGGGCCACCGGGGTGCCGGTAGCGCGCGTACTGATCGTCCAGCGGATGCAGCAGGATCAGCTTACATTCACCCCGATCTGCGCCGTGATCTTCACCTTGCTGCTCTGGCTACTGTTCCGTGACATCCGCGCGGTGGCCGTTCCTCTCGGC
>CAZANL010000249.1:0-3536 GCA_964486115.1 uncultured Planctomycetota bacterium | reverse complement strand
TGCGGGTTCCACGTGCACGTGGGCCTGCACGAGGAGCCGTGCGACGGGTCGTACGACGTGGACCCTGCCGCGCTCGCGCGCCTCATCCGCTCGCACGACATGGCGGAGCAGCGCATGGGGCTGCTCGGCGCCGTCGGCGAGAAGATCGACATCCTCAACAACGTCTACCCCACGCTGATCTTCGTCATCGGGTTATCGGATGCAATCCACCTGGTCACTCGTTATCGGGAACTGCTGGGCCAGGGAGTCCCGCAGCAGGTGGCGCTCCAGCGTACGGTACGGCACCTGGCCGCGGCCTGTTTCCTGACCAGCTTCACCACCGCGGTCGGTTTTGCCAGCCTGGGGGTTGCCAGACTCGAGATCCTCCAACGGTTCGGGCTGTGGGCCGCGGCTGGCCTGATGCTCGCCTACGTCGTGACGGTGTTGCTGGTCCCGCTGGTCTTCAGCTACCTCCAGCCGATCCTACGCGACTCGATGCGCTCGGCGGATCGTCGCATCACGCGCTCCTATCTACGGTTGAGCCGCTGGGTCCAGCGCCATCCGCGGAAAATCGTCACCCTCAGCGGCCTGGTAATGGCTGCCTGCATCGGACTCGGGATGCAGGTCAAGGTGACCAACAACCTCTATGAGGCCTTTCCCACCGACGATCCGATCGTACTGGCCAACACCGATGTGGAGCGTCACTTCGCCGGGGTCGTGCCCTACGCGATCGTCGTCGAATGGGACAAGGATGTCGACCCCATGAGGCCCGAGGTCTTGCGATATCTGCAAGAGCTTTGCGCCATGCTGGCCCAGGAAAAGTTGAGCGATCCCGGGCTGTCGGTCGCCGATCTGATCGCCGAAACCAACCTGATTCTGCACCAGGGCCAGCCCGGCCAACGGCGAATACCCGACAGTGCGACGCTCTGCCGAAAGTACCTGGAGGTCACTCGCACGGTACTGGCCCGCCGGGACGCGACGGCGATGCTGGATATGCTCTATAATGAGCAGGAACGCATCCTGCGGATCCACGCCTGGACCGGCGACCATGGGGCCCACGTCATCGGGGCGATGTTCGACCGCATCAGACACCGACTGACGTCGGACAGCCCGCGACTGAAATCGCTCGGCATCCGCGCGTACCTCAACGGCGACGGACCGGTCGCGAGCGCCGGCATCAATCGACTGATCGAGGATCTCTTCAGCAGCCTCGTGCTGGCCTTCGGGGTTATCCTGGCGGTGATGACTCTGCTGCTGCGCTCGATCAAGACCGCGCTGGTCAGCATGGTGGCCAATGTCTTTCCCCTGCTTATCACACTGGGCTTCATCGTCGTGGCGGGGATGAGCCTGCGCGTCACCTCGGTGCTGGTCTTTACCATCTCGCTCGGTCTGGCCGTCGACGACACGATCCACTTCATGGCCCGATTTCGTGAGGAATGGAAACGTCGGCCGAACTATGCCAAGGCTCTCGACCGCACCTTTCGGGGAACCGGGCGAGCGATCGTGATCACCACTGTGGTACTCGGCATCGGCTTCGGGGTGCTGCTGACCAGCCACTTTCCGATCAGCCGCACCTTCGCCCTCTGCATGGAGATCACGGTCATCGCGGCGTTGATCGGTGACCTGCTGGTCCTGCCGGCCTGTCTGCTGATCTTCAGGCCGATGAAGTCCCCCGCCTGAACCAACCGACGGATTCGCGGTTGACCCTTCAGAGATCTCAGGGGCATCGTCCAGTGGCAGGACGGCGGCTTCCAAACCCGCAGACCGGGGTTCGATTCCTCGTGCCCTTGCCAGAACTCCCCGACCCTCGCTCGAGCCGGTCTACCACTCCCGTCGCGCCGGCTTGGGGGCATGGTCGGGGTTGCGCCCGCTGGCCTTCATCCGCTGGACGTATGGTGTGAAGCCGAAGCGTTCCCAGAAACGGATCGCGGCCTCGTTTCGAATCAATACGTTCAGCGTGATCACGTCGATCTCCTGGTGCCGCAAGACCCACATCGCCTGTCGAACCAGCGCCTCACCCAGCCCCTGGCCGCGGTAATCTGGACGCACGTACAGATCGTGCAGTACACCTTGTCTGGCCAGGCGCATCATCGGTTCGGCCTGCACCGCATAGATCACAAAACCTGCTGCCTGCTGGCCGCAGCGCGCGATCTTGACGAACGCATCGGGACGCCCGATATACGTCCCTACCGACTGGGTGACTGTTTCCCGCCAGGACCCAGCCGGGGCATACGAGGCTTCGATTTGTTCCTGCTCGCGAAAGAACTCACCGATCATCTCGACCAGCTCGAGGATATCCGACTCACCGACGTCCTCGGCGGTGAAGCCCTCGGGAAACACCATCATGACAGAGGCTCCAGCTGATAATTCACAGCCACCAATTCACTCGCTCGTGCGGCCACTGCAGTTCCGGCGGCACCCACCTCAGACACAGCCTGGTCTACCCCATGGCAACCCACTTGCATGACAGCCGATCCACCTTGTCGTGAGACGTTGCATGGCGAGGGAAAGAGGACCTATGCCTCGCTGTCTTCCTCTGCACCATTCTGCAACTGGCGCAAGGTCTCGATCCGTTCATCCGCCTGGCGGATCATCAGATCGAGCATCTGCAGCTTGTTCTGAGTGCGCGCCGCCACCTCGCGATGCAGATCCTCCAGATCGAGACGCATCCGGTCCACCTCATCGGCAATCCGCGACGCGCGGGACCGCAAAGCCTTTATCTCTTCCGGTTTGTCTGCCGGCCCCGCTGAGAGACGTGCCTCCCGGCGACGCGCTGGCAGTAGCAGCATCGCGGTCAAGGTGATCACGATGATCACCACCCACAGCAAGCCGTCCAGTGAGCCGACGCCGTTAACCATGGAAAGGTGACTCGACCGGGTCAAGGGACAGCGCGTCAACCGTGGTGTGCAATCTAAAGGGACGAATCATCTCGTTGAACCGGTTGTGCGGCG
Source organism: uncultured Planctomycetota bacterium (assembly GCA_964486115.1). Classification (GTDB taxonomy): domain Bacteria; phylum Planctomycetota; class JACQVV01; order JACQVV01; family CAZANL01; genus CAZANL01. Next base: position 606 of record CAZANL010000249.1, on the reverse strand, counting down.
ACAGTTTCTGCAGCTCTTCGTCCAGTTCCTCCTGCCCCACCGGCTCGATTGCGATCGCTGCACCATCGCCGGTAGACGCGGGAGGATCCTCTCGTACCCGAGACGCCTCGACATGCGTCGCCGAGTCCTCGGACTCCTCGGCACCTGGCGGCTGTTGTGAGCCCTCGGCCTCCTCCGACTCGACAGCTGCATCTTCCTCGAGCGGGACCAGACCCTCCAATTCTGCCGAATCGGCATCCATTGCCTCCACTGGTGTCCCGCTGACGATCGCCGGCGACTCAGCCTCCATCTCGTCAGCCACGACATCGCAGAACGCGTCATCGACGCCGTCCAGCAGCACCTCTTCTTGATTCGTCTCTCTGGAAAATTCTTCGATCTCCGCCGTGCTGACCCTCTCGGCCTCGATCACCTGGAGGACCGCCAACTCCCCGTCATCCCCCGCCTCCATGGGATGCGCCTCTGCCGATCGATCGATGTCCACCGCGACCTCGGGCTGCGGCTCTGACGACTCATCGACGTCGGATTCCAGATCCTCCTCCACGATTGTTGCCGCGTCGTCCAGCTCGTCAGCATCGCCGCTCAGCGGCTCCAGCTCGTCCTCCACGA
>CAZANL010000248.1:2900-6902 GCA_964486115.1 uncultured Planctomycetota bacterium | reverse complement strand
AGAGCGAGCTGTAGAGCCTTGCTAAACATCTGTGCCTCCTCCTGGATACACCCACCGGCACTCTCACGCAGCGATGAACCGATCCTCTGGAGGTTTCTTGGAGAAATCGGTATCATGTCGCCGTGACCGACGCTGACGCCCACCGACAGATCGCCTACCAGCTCGATAACGCCGCTCGGGCCGACCGGCTCGGTGACTGGGTCGTGCTAGACGCCGTGACACGAGATCACGCTATCGCGCAGCAGGCTTGCGGCCATTCGCCGGGACTACACAGCCGGAGTTCGGCCGAGGACGCGCGTTGTGTTTGTTATCCGTCGGGCTCGTCGTCTGCTGGATTGACCAGCGGTGAATGGTGTCGAGTGGGATGAATCGCATCCTGTCGACACGATGCGGTCCGGGCTGGCAAGGCGAGCAGACGCAGCCCTTCTTCGTGCCAGCTAGAGCTGAGACAATCTCTCGAGACCGACCCCGCCCATCACCATCTCTTGCCCGGGAGAACTCCATGTCTGCACGCTTGTGCTACGGTCTGTTCATCGTCCTCGGCTGCGTTGTCTGTGTCCGTCCGGTGCTCGCGGATCGCCAGGAACAGCCGCGATACGTGGTGCTGCGGCGGGTCGATAACGGCGTGCTGCACTACGAAGGCATGACCCTCCAGCAGTTCGAGGAGCGGAAGCGAGCCGGCCTCGAGCAGTACGAGAAGGCGCACCAGGCGTGGCGCGAGACGCGTCAGGGAAAACCCCCGGTCAAGCCGCGCTTCATCAAGATTCCGGGTACCTTCAAGAGCAAGGAGCAGGCGGACGCAGCCGGTCGTTCGCATGCCGACCGGTATGGCTACTTTACCTGCTGGCGCTGCAACGGCAGCGGGGAGCACATGCGGCAAACCGTGGGGCGGCCGTTCCCCTGCTACGTCTGCAAGGGCGCCAAGCGGATCAAGAGCGCTGGATATGTGATCGTGCGGATCACCGTCGGCCAGGCCAGGCAGTACAGCTACGCCCTGACGCGCCCGAGACGCGCCGAGTTGATCCATCGCGAGGCGGGCCTCGGCCAGGCGGGGGGATTTGGCGGACCGTCCAAGGCGCTCTCGACCCGGAAGATCCGCGCCTTTCGCGCGGGCCAGCTCGACGTGGCGAAGCAAAACTACGAGAAGCTGCTGAAGTCGAGCACCAAGGATCTGAACTTCGTCCCGCCGACCCAGCTGGATGCCTCGGTCGACAGCTACCTCAAGGTGAGGTGGCCAGACACGTTCTACGAGCGGGTTCGGTAACCCAGGTCATTCAGGCACGACGCCTCCCCTGTGCAACCCTTCTCGGTCGCCTCGGAGCAGATCACGACCGGGGCTGTTTCTTGGCTGCCGAACAGCCTCCGGCTCCTGGTTGGGCACCGTGCAGACCAACAAGAACGAGCCGGCTCTGGGTGGGCGATTCCCTCTCAGACCCGGACTCTCGCAGCGAGGCAGCCTCCGCACAGGCCGACGTGACCCTCTCTCCCTGAGTGCGGGCCCCTCCGCGACAGACCTCGGCGGGGAGCGAACCGAGCCGCAAGAGGTCGTTACAAGTTTGTTGCAGTCACCGGGGCGATTTCAGGCGCGAATCGTTGTGCCGGGCAGAACCGGCTGATTCGATGACCAAGGCAGAACGGGAGATCACCCGATGGACGAATCGAGGCGCAGCTTCCTGCAGAGTGGTCTGTTCGGGCTCAGCGCGATCGGCGCGGGACTGGTGTTGTCGGATGCGGTCAGGCCGACCGAGTCCTCCGGAGACGAGGCACCGCCGCAGATCTTGGCCGACCAGCCCACAGGCTGGACTCAGCTTCAAGATCCCCAGTTGATCAAACCGACCAAGAGCAACATCCTCGGCCCCTACCATCGGACCGGCGCCCCCTTCCGGGCCAAGCTGACCCCACCGCTGGCCGCCGGACAAACGCTACTGGTCTGCGGACGGGTCTGGGAGCGGACACTCGAAAGCCCATTGCCGGTGCGATGCTCGACGTCTGGCAAGCCAACCACCTCGGCCGCTACGACAACGACGACCCCAATACTCCGCCCAAGAAAGGCGTCTACCGCTATCGGGCCCGGATGAACAGCGACGAGCAAGGATACTACGAGTTCGAAACGATCCATCCCGGGCGCTACCAGCTGGGCCGAAATGTCTGGCGACCGGCCCATATCCACTTCCAGGTATCGGTTCGGGGCTACGAAACCCTGACCACCCAGCTCTACTTCAAGGGAGACCCGTTCAACGCCAAGGACCGCTTCATCCACAGGTCGTTGATCATCGACTTGCAGAAACGCCGCGCGGGGCGGGGCCACTACGAGTTCGGCGTGTTCCACATCGTACTCGCCAAGGCCTGAGCAGCTGGTCAGATTGGGCTCAGCAAGAAACGCCGGGCGTTACTCCAGGGCGCCGGACTTGTGGGCCACCACGAGCGCGGCGGCATAGAGCGCGTTCTCGCCCAGCCGGAGAATCATCACGAATGCCGCCCCGATGATCATGCCCGTCGCGTGCGGCGAACCCATTGGCACCCCCTTGAGCTGGATCGCAATCTGAACGCCCGCCACGACCAGATTGCCGACGACACTGGCCATGGCGAGGATGCCCAGATAAATCCCGGTCTTCTTGCGCGATAACAGCAGCGCTCCAGCGCTGAGCCCAGTGAGCGCTAGCAGCGTTCCGGTGATCGCCTCCCACGGGGCGGTTGCCGCCAGCGGATGGCTGGGCCCCATCCGAGACCAGCCATGAAACGAGAGTATGACCAGGGGAACCCTCAGACCGCTGAGACACATATCCACAATCACCATCACCAGTGAGAACACCGGCAAACCCGGCCGTTGCTCGCCTTCATCGGCCAGCTGGGGATCCAGGGCGTCTTCGAACTCCATGCCTCCATTTGAACATCATAATCTCAGACATGCCGCCATCGCGGCACCTTGACCGGCAGGCCACCTGATCATCGAGACGCCGCCGAACCCGGGATATTTTTCGGCACGGTCCGCAAACCTGGGGGCCAGGAGCAGTGCGCCTCGCTGATTCTGTTCAAGCTCCGGCAGTCCCCTCCGAAGACGATCATGAAAGCCCTGGAGATGCTCCCCAGGATGAGGAGCAGACAGAGCAGCGTTCAACGCGTGACCGAGACGACTAACGCGATCATGCTGAACGGCAGACGTCTCGAAGCAGCGTATCGCATTGAACTCGACGAGACCTCATCGAGCGTTCGCCAGGAGAGCCTGCCGGTGGGCGGCAAGCCCATCGACAGCAGCCGAGGACGGGTATTCGTGATCGACCTGACGCAGGACTCGCCCAGCTAGCAGCGATGACCCGCTCGTCGTCGGTCAACCTGCCGGGCGAGTGGGGAGGGGAGGTGCGGGGCGCTGGATGTGACGCGGTTGCGTTAGATGAGCGGAACAGACGCGAGGTCCGCTGGACCAGGAGGGATCTTCAGCGTCAACGGGCCTTGCGTCTCTTACGTCAGAGACTTGCGCAATCGAATTGCGCAGCACTGGTCAGCTAATCTCTCCGCACAGGACACTCCAGCGATCGTCGGGGTGTCCGGGCGTTCGTCTCTCGTCTAAACTGGCTCACACATTAACACGTGTGCCCCGAGCCCCAGCAGGAACGGCATTGGATAACTTGCCTTCGTCAGTGTACTGGTTCGCAAAGTTGTCTGTGAAATTGGCTTATCCGTTCGCATCTTGGCAGAGGATGCTGTCCATATAGAGAGCGGCCTTGGCGTGAATGCCGGTTTTTTTCATTGGTGATGCATGGCGCTGTTCGATCCCTGACCAGTCCCCCGAGATCCGGCAATCCGTGGCCGATCTCGCCCATCGCATCTGCACCCGACAGATGTTTGGTCCTCCGAGCGTAAAACCGGACGGCATGACGACGAGATCCGGGATCTGCTATTCGGGTCCGACGGCAGGGTCCTGGCCTATGCGGCGCGGACCGACGCGGCATGGTGTATGGTGCCGCGAAAGCAGGTCAGCCGCTTGTTTGCGGCGGTCTGCGC
>CAZANL010000248.1:0-2890 GCA_964486115.1 uncultured Planctomycetota bacterium | reverse complement strand
GCTCCAGAGTTCGATTCGACAGGCAGGGGCGTGTCCTTCCTGACCCGGTCAGGCGAACGCACCGTAACCGGAGAATCACCCTGCCGTGGTGGGAGGGGACATCGGCGATGGCCCACGCAAGCAGGCTTCGGCACGGCCGGAGCGCCTCGCACGGGATCGAATCTGATTTGGCGATTGCGGCCTGCGCCGGCCGGTCCGAAGATGGGGCATGTCATTCACCAGTGTCCAGAAGATCCGATTCGACGATGTGGACGGCGCCGGGATCGTCTACTACCCCCAGTTCTTCCACATCTGCCACGCCGCGTTCGAGGACTTCTTCGACACGGCGGCCCCACTCTCCTACCCGGAGCTGGTGCGTCAGCAGCGTCTGGGGTTTCCCACGGTCGAGATCCAGAGCAGCTTCAAGGCCCCGCTGATCTACGGGGACGTGGCCGTCGTCGAGCTGGAGGTTGCCCGGATCGGTAACTCCTCGATCGTGTTCCGCTACCGGATTCGCCGCAAGCGCGACGTGGTGCTTTGCTTCACGGCAGACATCACCAAGGTGATGATCAACCTCGACACCCAGCAGGCTCAGCCGATCAGCGACAGCTTCCGGGCGATCTTCGACAACTACCTGGCTTAGGGTTCGGCAACCTCCGAGAAGATCGGCAGGAAGCGATCAGCCCTGCTTACGAGCAACGAAGATCGTGTGCCGCCGGCCGCCACGGCCCTTGCGTGGCGCCACCGAGTGGCTGAAGGCCCGGAATCCCTCACGCTGCAGACGGCGCGGGAACCCGGGGACGTCCTCGGCCGACCAGATCGCCGCGCAGCCACCCGGGACCAGCGTCCGCCACAGCGCCCGAAGACTCTTGCGCGTGTACAGCGGCGCGGGCGACGGCCCGTTGTCGATGTCCAGCATGACGGCGGCGAACTCATCGGTGCGGTTGCGGATCACCTCGGCCACGTCCGCATGAACCAGCTCGACGCGCGGATCGTCGAGCGGCCGTCCAGTGAACTCGCCCAGCGGCCCGCGATTCCATTCGACCACCTCGGGCACGAGCTCCACCATGACCGCCCGCCCATCCGCTGGCAACAAGTCGAGCGCCGCTCGCAGCGAGTAGCCCAGCCCCATTCCGCCGATCAGCACCTTCGCTCCAGGCGGAAGGGCCGAGCAAGCCAGCCGGGCCAGCTCCTCCTCGGAGTGGAATAGCTGAGTCGACATCAGCGGGGCCCCATTCAGCTTGAGCAGATAGTCGCCAGCGTGCTCGACGAGCTTGAGTTCCGAGCCGTCGGGGGTGGTCGCCGTTCCAATCGTGACCGTCGGTTTCACGAGCCCTCTATACCACGGGTCGAACCTCCGCGCCCCTACCATTGCGCCACGGGAGCGACACACGACCGCGGCACTCGATCACCGATCAGTCTCCAGAACTGGCGATCTGGAGCAGCTGGCGACAAACGTCGAGTATTTGCGACACCGTGAAAGGCACGTTCACCCCAGTACTGTTATATGTAGTAAGTGAGAATACCGAATATAGGAGCCCTGCCTTGAGCCACCTCGACCCCGACCGGCCCACGCCACTAGGTCTGCCCCGCGGCTCTGTCCGCGCCATCCTGGCCCTGTCCACGTTCTTTACCACGCTGGCCTCGCTGGCGCTCGAGCGACCTCTGGACCATAGCCTATGGCTGGTCACCACCGTCGTACTGGGTTACTACTACGGCTCACGAAACGGGACCTTCACCGTGGCCCCCGAGAGGGCCAACCCGCTCTGGCTCCCCCGCGGATCAGTCCGCTGGCTGATGTTCCTGGGCTATGCCGGCACGGCCTTCTACCTGATCAGGCACTGGCGCGCTGCAGGTCAGGACCCGTTGCAGCAAGAGGCCTTCTTTCCCATCGTCGCCCTGGGGAGCTTCTTTCTCGGGCGCCTGTTCCAGGGCGTGTCCAGCCGGCTGGCCAGCAAACACACAGAACCGCTCTACCTGATCTACAACAACGCCAAGGCGCTGGTCGCCCTGACCTGTTCGCTGGTGATCGTGCTGGTCTACCTGCTCCAGTTGACATTCACCTGGGACATCCACGTCACGCGGGCCACCCTGGGTTTCGTCGTGTTTTATTTCGGATCTCGATAGCCGTCACGCCAGGGGTGTTTTCATCGGGCGGATCCAGCACCCCACCAAGATCCGGGCAGGACCGGGCGCGAAGGCACCCGGTCTTCCACGCCACGAACCCTACCGCACAGTCTGCACGGCCCGGAATGCCCACAGATCATCCGTGGCGGTGAAGGACATCGCCGTGTCGTGCAGCAGCTCCCTGTCCACCTGCACGGCTGGTTGCCGACCAGGTCGTCGCCCGCGCCTCCTCCTCAGCCAGGCGCCGGCAATCGGACGCTGCAACTCTTCTGCATCCAGGCTGCCGCCTGAAATGTCGCTCAGGCTTCGCGGGTCAGTGATCTGCGTCAGGTTCTTCATCGCCGGGTACCTCCAATCAGCGGGTTCGGTTCGGGTTCTACATTCAGATAGCGACCACTTGCGGTTGCTTTTCCACAAACCAGAAAACAGTGTCAATCGCCAACGAGACGACCTGAAGAGTGCAATTAGTGGGCAGCGATGGCTCCTGGTCTTCCGGCCGACGATAGTATTTCATACGCTGGCCGACACCGACGATCAGCGCCGCCACTCAATGAGCGAGAGAGCAAATGTCACGCAATAGCATTCAACTGAGCCAACCCATGCAATCCTGGCTGCACCAACACTCCCTCCGGGAAACCGAGGCCCAGCGCGCACTGCGCGAGGAGATGGCGGCCCATCCCCAGGGCGGGATGCAGACCTCGCCGGAGCAGGCCCAGTTCCTGGCGCTGCTGGTGTCCGCGATCGGCGCCCGTCGAGCCATCGAGGTGGGTGCGTTCACCGGCTA
>CAZANL010000247.1:0-6910 GCA_964486115.1 uncultured Planctomycetota bacterium | reverse complement strand
AGCTCGCCGGTGTCGAGACTTTTTACAGCGGTGCCAACATGGTCTGGCCTCACATGCTCTCCACGGCGCTGCGGGCGCGCAATATCTATAAGAAGGACAAGGACTACGTCGTCAAGGACGGCAAGATCATCATCGTCGACGAGTTCACCGGCCGGTTGATGGACGGTCGTCGCTGGAGTGATGGTTTGCACCAGGCGATCGAGGCCAAGGAAGGGATGAAGATCCAGGAGGAGAACCAGACCCTCGCGACCATCACCTTTCAGAACTTCTTCCGAATGTACGACAAGATCTCGGGAATGACCGGCACTGCGTTGACCGAGGCGGGGGAGTTCCACAAGATCTACAAGCTGGACTGCGTTGCCGTGCCGACCAACCGGCCGCTGATCCGCAAGTCGTACGAAGACGTGATCTTCATGACAGAGCAGGAGAAGTACAAGGGGATCGCCGAGGAGGTGCTCGAAGTGCACCGCGAAGGTCGGCCCGTGCTGGTAGGCACCACGTCGATCGAGAAGTCCGAGAGGCTGTCCGAGATGCTGCTCCGACGCGGGGTCCAGCACGAGGTGTTGAATGCCAAGCACCACGATCGCGAGGCGCAGATCGTGGCCAAGGCGGGGCACAATGGATCGGTCACGATAGCAACCAACATGGCTGGACGCGGGACCGATATCGTACTCGGCAGTGGCGTGGTCGATCTGGGTGGACTGCACATCGTCGGTACCGAGCGTCACGAATCTCGCCGCGTCGACAACCAGCTACGCGGTCGCTCGGGTCGTCAGGGCGACCCTGGCAGCTCCCGCTTCTTTCTGTCGCTCGAGGATGACCTGATGCGCATCTTCGCGGGGCCGATGGTCCGTAGCCTGATGGGCAAGCTGGCCGAGGAGGACATGGATATCCGCCATCCGATGGTCAGTCGGGCGATCACGCGGGCACAGAAGAAGGTCGAGATCCACAACTTCGAGATTCGCAAGAATCTCCTCGAGTACGACCAGGTGATGGACAAGCAACGCAAGATCGTCTACGAGCGTCGCAACAAGGTATTGCGTGGCGAGGACATGAAGATCGAGGTGGTCCATTGGCTGAAAGAGAGGGTCGAGAAGTCGATAGACAGCCACATGCCGCAGTCGTTGAAGATGGACGATTGGGACTACCCTGGGATGAAGGAATTCCTGGTGACCACGCTCGGCCACGAGGTGGAAGAGGACACGCTCAGGGAGGAAACGGCGGATGGTTCGGTCCGCGGTCTCGAGGAGGACCTCAAGGAGAAGGTGGCGGCGCTGTACGACGCGAAAGAAGATCAACTCGAGAGAGAGCTGATGCGCGAGCTCGAGGGTTTTCTGATGCTCAACGCCATCGATACCAAGTGGAAAGACCATCTGCACGCGATGGACATCTTACGCGAGGCGGTGGGCCTCGAGGGGATGGCCGGAAAAGACCCCAAGATCGTCTATTCGCAGCGTGGCTGGGAGTACTTCGACATGATGATTGATGGGATCAAGGAGGAAGTGACCGATCTGGTGCTTCGGATGGAGTACCAACAGGAGGACCAGTCGCGTCTGTCCGATATTTGGGATATCTCGGGCTACCAGCACGATGCGTTGTCTGGATATTCTTCGACGCGGGGTTCGATGGATGCCGCCTTGGCCGGTGACATGTCGGAGGCGCCGCCCAAGCCGATCCGCCGCAAGGGTGAGAAGATCGGTCGCAACGATCCATGCCCCTGCGGTTCGGAAAAAAAGTACAAGAAGTGCTGTGGCGCTCGCTAGACGGGGTGGCCACTCCCTGTCCCAGGGGCGTTGCGCGAGCAGGCATATCCAGGAGTGATCGGACGGGGGGGTGAGTCGGTCTGGCTGGCGGCGCGACGGGGTCGAGCTCGCCAACCCCTCCGATGCCGTTGCGCAGCGCGTGCCCTACCGGGTCCGCGGTGCTGGTTGTGCGCCTGGCCTTGGCGGGGAGAGTGAAAACAGGATCAGCGCGGTGTCGTTGCTGTGTTTGGTTTACGCCTCCGATCCCCGGTCGGTTGCTGCTCCCATGGGCTGAGGTCGCCATCGAGGTCAACGGGATGAAACCAGGACATTACCGGCTCGGGGTGCAAGGAGATCGAAAGCGAGAGATCTCCCAAGCCGATGTCTCCCTGTTGTCCGCCGCTCGACGGGGGAACCTCCGACGGGTGAAGATAGCCCTCGACGACGGTGCGAACATCGACGTCCGAAACATCGTCGAGTGGATGGACTTCGAAGGCACCAGCCACGAAGAGGAGGAGTCGGCGCTGATCCTTGCGGCGCAGAAAGGCCACACGAGGGTGGTAAAGCACCTGCTGGAATTGGGCGCCAGAACGGATATTTGTCCCACGTACGGCGAGACCGCCCTCGGCGAGGCGGCCCATGGCGGTCACCTGGCCACGGTGAAGGCCTTGTTGAGCCACGACGCCGATGGCAAGGGTGCCATGCAGAGGGCGATCTACGTCAGGGCTGAAGCCAAGGCTGAAATACGCCCCATCCTGGTCCAGATGCTGCTGGCGGCCGGCACGCCCTTCGACAGAGAAGTCCTGCGCTCGGCCATCAGCTGTGGTCAGTCCGATACGGTCAGGCAACTGGTGGCCGCCGGCGCCAAGCCCAATGATCCCGACCTCGACGGGCTGACGGCCCTGGATCACGCCGTCCGCGACCTATGCCCGTACCATGGGCCCGATGCTCGGCGTTCTGGGCGTCTGCGCAGCTCGTTGGAAATGGTCGAAACCCTGCTCGAGGCAGGTGGCGTGGTGCACAAACCCTGGATTCGTAGCCAGGTCGAGGATTCGGACCGGCTCAGGGCGCTCTTCATCAAATATGGGCGACTCCCCGAGACCGTGTCGACCCATTACGGGGTCAGCTTTACCAAGGGCGAGGCCAGGGCCACCCTGTCGGTGGTGAACAGCGCCAAGAAACTCGAGCCCTTCGAGGGCCATATCGATCCCCGAGCCCTGCGCAACATTGCTGCAGCCCGGCCCCTGAAGAGCATCTCCGAACTCGCCGAGCTGTCCTACGTGGCTAAACAAGCCCTCACCCGACTGCGCAACTGGGCCTTGTAGCGGCCGAACCGAGCGTGGCCCAGGTCGAGGGAGCTGGGGCTGGTGCGTCGCTAGCCGTCCGCTGTTTCCGCCTCGCCGTAGGGGTCGTCCTCGATGGGAGGAAGCTGGTCCTCGCTCGTCGGCGCATCCTCGATGTCGGCCGGCTGCAGCGGCTGCAGCTCACTGCCGCCCATCGCCTCGCCGAGTATCAGGCGCTTTCGCTTGTCCAGGAGCCTGCACGCCTGAGTCTGTGTCTCGAGCAGCAGAGTCTCCAGGGACTCCAGTGCCTGCTCGATGCTGGCGTGGGCCTCCTCGGCCTGGACCTGGGACTCCCCGAGCCGCTTCTGGGTGAACAGGTCGGCGATCAGGCAGTCGTTGACGATGTCGAAGTAGCAGAGCAGGCTTTCGGTGCTGGTTGGGGGCGAGTCGAGCTGTGCTCCATCGATGTCGACGTGTTCGAGTTGCCCGACGAAGACTGTACGCAGCTGCTCCAGCTGATCCGCGAACTGTTCGACCAGCTGGCCCGCCAGTGTGGCTGAGTTGTTGGCGTCGCTGATTCGGGAATATTTCATTGCCCCGGCGATCAACCCACCGCCCACCATGTCGACCAGGCCGAAGTTCTTGGCGCTACCGAGAGACCCGAGCATACTGCAGAGGAGCAGGCAGGCCTCCTGGCCGATGGACAGGGCGTCCGCTAATTGCTGCCCCACCTCACGGATGTTGGCCAACCAGTCGCCGGTCTCGCGCAGTTGTTCTGCGGGGGGGCCCCCGGCTCGCAGCACCTCTTGCTCGGTCTGGTCGAGCAGGTTGCGATAGCGATCCTCGATCGCTCCGATCTGCGCCATCTGTTGCTGCAGGAAGGCGATCTGGCGCTGCTGGGCCGACACTGCGGTGTCCAGCTTGTCGTAGGCCTCTCTGGCCTCCTGGAGGGCCGATTGCGCGGCCTCGACCTGCAGCTGGTCTCCGGAGAGGGCTGTCAGAATGCCTTTCAGGCTGACTCCCTGGTACGATTTGACCGTCGCTTCGCGCTTGCGCAGCTCAATTCGCCACTGGTCCAGCATCGCCTGTTCCTCCTTCAGCAGGCTCTTGGACTGGGCCAGTTTGTCGCGCAGCGTGCGCTGACGCTCGACCTGTTGATGCAGCTGACAGAGCGTGGAATGTAATTCAGGCGCCATTCGGGAGCCAGATTAGCATATCTGAGGGGGCTGGGTACTGTGTTGACACCCCTCTCCGAGGGGGCTAAACTCGCACCCTCTTTTTTGATGAGCACTCCCAATGTGTGCCTGACCGGTGTGGTAATCGAGACCTTCTTATGCTTAGTGAAGACCTGCTCGCAATTCTGGCGTGTCCCCTGTGCAAGACGCAGGTGGCGCTCGAAGAAGATGGTCTGGTCTGCTCGGACTGCGGTCGTCGCTACCCGATACGTGATGGCATACCAGTGATGCTGCCCGAAGAAGCCGAAAAACCCGACGGGGGCGCCTCGGATGCGTCTGCGGACAGGTAAAGGGAGGCCCGACCCTTGTTAGCGATCATCTCTGACATCCACGCCAATCTCGAGGCTTTCACGGTTGCCCTGGAGCACATGGAGTCCCAGGGCGTCGAAGAGGTTCTCTGCCTGGGAGACATCATCGGCTACGGGCCCAACCCGCGGGAGTGCATCGAGCACTGCAAGCACGCCCGATTCGCCCTGCTAGGCAATCACGAAGAGGCCGTGTTGTTTCACGCCGAGGACTTCAATGCCAAGGCAAGGCGGGCCATCGACTGGACACGTGATCAGCTCAACAACTCAGATGACAAGGACGCGAACTACGCGCTCTGGGATTACCTCGGTGAACTGAAGAAGTTCAAGGAGGAAGGCGAGCTGATGTACGTACACGGCTCCCCGCGGCAGCCCACGCGAGATTATGTGTTACCCAATGATTCCAAGGACCCCGAGAAGATGGAGGAGATCTTCGACGGCATCGAGCGGCTGTGTTTTTGCGGCCACACGCATATTCCAGGCGTATTCTTCGAGAACCACAAGTTTCGCTATGCACGGCAGCTGAACAACGAGATCAAGATCCCCGACGAGGGCAAGGTGCTGGTCAATGTCGGCTCGGTTGGTCAGCCGCGCGACCACGACAACCGGTCCTGCTACGTCACCGTCGAGGATGGTTGGATTCGCTGGCACCGCCTGGCATACGACTTCGAGAAAACAATGGCCAAGATCCGAGAAATCGACGATCTGGCCGACTATCTGGCGGACCGGCTGAAGGAAGGCCGGTAGACCAGCCAGGGGATCTCCTCAAAGATGACCCACGAGAAGCGAGTCACCCTCGCCTTCGTTCTGTGCATGCTGCTGGCGCTGGTATGGATCCAGTTGTTCGCGGCTCCGCGCAAGAAGCCAGCGCCCGAGCCCAAGGATGGGAAGCCGACTGTCCTCAAGGGCAAGAAGAAGCAGAAGGCGCAACTCGGGCCGGGCAAGCTCGAGTCGGGTAAAAAGAAGCAGTCGCCCAAGAAAAATGGGGCCGCGAAAAAGCCGAAGTCGTCTCAGGGGCTGACCGTCACCCGCGAGGCCAAGCTGGCACGGGTCTACACCCTGGAATCGAAGCGGATGCGGGCGGTCCTGAGCAGCGAGGGGGGCTGCGTCAGGGAAGTATGGCTCAAGAACTACTTCCACAAATACGTCGACCGCAGCGCGAAGGGCTGGGAGGAAAACCCCAAGAACTGGTTGCCACTGTTTCCTGGGTGGGCGGCTTTGCAGGAGGAAAACAAGCCGCCGACCGACCATCTGTTCCAGCTTCACAGCAGCCTCGGGGTGGAACTGGGCAAGCGGCTGTGGGTTGCCCGCCAGACCGGCGACTCGGTTGTCTTCGAGCTCGGGCTGAGCAATGGGCTCACCATCCGTAAGACGATCTCGGTCAAGAAGACTTTCTCTGCCGAGGAACAGAAAGAGCGTGATGGCCTCAGCTGCCGGGTCGAGTTCGTCAACAGCGGCTCAGCGCCTGTCGAGCTCTCGTGGACGCTGCTGGGGCCCCAGTCGATCTTGCGCGAGGAAGCCTATGATCCGACGGCGACCTACGCTTGGCTGTATCAGAAGGGCAGCGAAAAGGACTCTTACAAGGAGCCGAAGAGTTCCGACCTGCCTGACCTGGTCAAGGAGGACAAGGGCTACAAGCTGGAGCTGAAGGGGCCCGGCGAGAAGCTGGTGGGCGCCGCTGTGCACAGCAAGTACTTCGCTGGCATATTGTGGGTGGATGAATTCCCTGGAGAGGGGACGCTCTCCGCGGCGGCCAGCGTGTGTGCCCCCGACGCCATGGAGGAGGCGAAGGACGTCTCGAAGTACAACCTCGACCGCTCGATCGGCCTCCAGTTGGCGTCAGCGGGGAAGAACTCGGTTGCTCCGGGAAAGACACTCTCCTTTGGTTCTTGGCTGGAGATTGGCTCCAGGGATAAGCTGACGAGGCGTCCATTCGAGAAGTTGCTGGACTACGGGTTCTTCGGTTCGGTCTCCACGCTGCTATTGTGGTTCCTGGGGCTGCTCAATGGCGTGTTCCAGAACTATGGCGTGTCGATCATCGTCCTGACGGTCATCATCAAGCTCACCCTGTTTCCGTTGACAAAGAAGCAGCAGGTGTCGATGCACACCTTCCAGAAGAAGGTGAAGCTGTTCCAGCCGGAGATGGAGAAGCTCAAGGAAAAGTACAAGAACAACAGCAAGAAGCAGCAGGAAGAGACCCTCAAGCTGTACCGCAAGCACAACATGCAGCCGATTCCGCTGGGGGGCTGTCTCCCGGTCCTGGTTCAGATACCGATCTTTTTCGGCTTGTTTCGGGCGTTACAGTACTCGCTGGAGTTGCGCCAGGCGCAGTTCCTCTGGATTAC
>CAZANL010000246.1:0-6911 GCA_964486115.1 uncultured Planctomycetota bacterium | reverse complement strand
CGCTGCTCTATCCAGTTGAGCTACGCCCCCAAGGATCCGGAGATTATAGCATCCCCTCATTTTCAACCCGCGAGCCTTTCGTCGGTTCGGATCCAACCCAGACAAACCACCCACAAAGGACAGACGCGAGCGATTCTGTTATCGTGGACCGAGGCCCCTTCCAGAACCAAACCAGGAGCCGCTAAATGCGCCCACTTGCTCTGTTCGCAGCCCTGCTGCTCACCACCACGTCCCTCGCTGCCGACATCCGCTGGGAGAACAATTACGCCAAGGCCCGGAAAAAAGCCAAGACCGAGAGCCGGCTGCTGTTCTTGTTCTTCACCGCGCCCAGCTGAAGCGGCTGCAAGCGGATGAAGGCGGTCGTCTTCAAGGACCCCGAGATCCTGTCGCTCTCGAAGAGCTATGTCTGCGTTTTGCTGCTGGCGAGCAAGAACCGAAGCATGATGGGGAGGCTGGAGTTGACCGGCGCGCCAAGCTATGCGGTGCTCAAGACCAATGGCGAGCCGATCAAGGCGTTCACTGGCACGAGCGACGAACTGGGCATCTCCACGATGCTCAAGGAGCCGCTGACGTCGCTGGTCGAGGCACACGAGCAGCGGCTGGAGGCAGCCCACAGGCTGGCCGCGGCGGGAGAACACGTGCGGGCGTACCTGGCGTACCAGCGGCTGGCCACCCAGCTGAGCTGGTCGGCACCGGCGAAAGCTGCGGCGCAGGGAGTGAACAAGATGCGGGCCGACAAGGTGGTCTGGGACAAGATCCAGCGCTCGCTTCGAGAACAGAGGGCTCGAGAGCTCGTGGCCAAGGCCGAGCGACTGCTGGTCCGGCAAGAACTGTCCCAGGCGCTGGCCCTGCTCGAGCTGACCGCGAAAACCTATCCCAACACACCCTCTGGCAAGAGTGCGGCGGAGCGGGCCGGCAAGATGCGCAACAACCCCGAGGTGATGAAAACGCTCCGCCGTCTGGCGCAGGAGAAACAGGCTCGCACCTGGTGGAATCTGGCCTCCAGCTTCCTGCGCAACAAACGACCCGACCTGGCCAGGGGCTACCTACGCAAGATCGTCGAGAAGTGCCCTGATACAGCATACGCGGCCAAGGCAAAAGAGACGCTGGAGCAGCTAGACTAGCCGGGGCTCAGCGGCCGTACTTGAGCCGCTCGGCCAAGATCTCGGGGAGGCCGGCGGCCAGGATCTTGGCTCCCGCCTTCTCGATGTCGTAGTCGATCCGGTTGACCCAGACCATCTTCTCCTCGGTGTCGTAGATCGCGTAAGCGGCCTTGGGGTTCTCGTCCCGCGGCTGCCCCACGCTGCCGATGTTGACCAGCGTCTTGCGCCCCTGGCGGACCTCAATCTCGGAATCCATCGAGAAGGTCACGGTCGGCCCCTGAAAGAAGGTGACCGGCACGTGGCTGTGCCCCAGAAAACAGACTGGGGTGTCGAGCAGCTCGAGCGACAGGTGAGCATCGTAGCTGGTCGTGATGTAGTCGAACATCTCTGGGAAATTGAGGGTGCCGTGGACAATCGTCAGAACGTTGTCGATCTTGTGCACCAGCTCGATTTCCCGCAGATAGGTCAACTCCTCCTCGCCGAGTTGATCGCGGGTCCAGAGAACGGCCTGCCGGGCATAGGCGTTGAAGAAGTCGATGTTGAGCTTGCCACAGATCGCGAAATCGTGGTTGCCGGCCACAACCAGCTCGCAGCGCTCTCGGACAACCGCCAGGCATTCCTTCGGGTTGGCTCCGTAGCCAACGATATCGCCGAGGCAGATGTACTCGTCCACCTCGGCCTTTTCAAATTCAGCCATGACCACCTCGAGTGCCTCGAGGTTGCCGTGGATGTCGCCGAACAATGCGTATCGAGTCACCGGGCCGACCCGATCACAGGAGCTCCCGCTCGGAAAAGATCGCGAGCCCAATCAGCAGAGCCGCAGCGGTATAGATCGCGCCGTACCCCATCGCGGAGAGCATGTACAGCGGCGACACGGCTTGCCCTGATGTCACCGACCACGAGGCGTTCAGGTTCTCGAAGTTGGGCACCACGACCCAGACCAGCTCCGCCGGTATTCGCACCCAGGCCGAGGCACTGTGGGTCAACTCCTGGATGTAGTTGGTCAGGTTGCCCAGCAGATATATCCCGACGCACAGACAGACGTTGAGCACGGTCGGACAGACGACCGAGACCGCCACCGACACGGCCGTGATGATCGACAACTGGACCAAGGACAGGGCAACGCCCCCTAATATCACGGGGAGCTTCTGCACCGCCACCTGCTTGACCTGTGGGATGTACACGAACCAAAAGTAATCGCCTCGAGAAGTCCTGGGGACGGGAGCCTCGATCAGCTTGACGCCCTCGTGCCACCAGACAGTAAGCGTCAGCAGCGTTGTCAGAAACAGCGCCGAGTAGAGCACCGTCCAGTAGATCCCAAGAAACTTGCCCAGTAAAAACTCTTCCCGCCTGACTGGTTTCGACAACACCGTAAGCGCCGTCCGACGCTCGATTTCCTGCCAGACACAGTTGGAAGCAGAGAACAATGCGACCAGCAAGCAGCAGATCGTCACCGACGCCACTCCCATCTCCCGGATCACCCCGCTGGCATCTCGCAGGGTGAACAATGTCAGCCATGGAGACAGCAGTATCGACGCACCGAAGACCAGCAGCAGAAGGATGCAAATCGGCTGCCGGCAGGCCTCGCGATACGTGTTCTGGGCGATGACCAGAACCTTCATAAATAGTTTTCATGCCAACCTTTGGGCAGTGATCACTCCCCGCCGGGAGGCCGTGATATTCCTCTCGTATTTCGCTGGAGAAAATCGCGGTACCTTACCACAGCGCGGTCTACCTGTCAGTATTTTCTTCCCGAACGCACAACCTGGAACCGTGCCGGGGCGCACCGACTGGATTTGTCCTGGCGGCCGTGCCGTCATGCCCTTGCGCCAAGCCCCCGGCCTGCTATAAAATGAGCCGTTCGGGCGGATGCGCTATCCGTCGATACCGACGGACTTTGGGAAAAATCAACGAGGATCGCGAGGGTGGGCCCCACAGACCTCGAACCACTGATCCAGGACTACCTGAACGCCACCTGCGGCACGATCACCTATCCGCTCCGCAACGAGGTCTTGGCGGCGGTGACGGCACTGGATCGGTACTACTGGGACCAGGTCCTGATACGCGCCAACGCCGCGGTCTCCGTAAATGGCAAGGAGTTGCTGTTCAGCGACGAGGACCGCCTTTTCATCGACATCGGCCTGATCGACCCTCGCCTGGTGCCGGACGCCGACGCTGATTTCGTAACGGACCTCCAGGCCGCCCTGGCCGTCAAGAACGAGCGGGTGCTCTATCTGACCCAGTGGCTCTCCTTCCGCTACCGGCAAAAAATCCTGCTCCACGAGCTGGATGATGACGACCTGGCCGCTGAAGAGAGAATGCGGGGAGAGAGCAGCCTGTGCCGGCGCCTCAAGGAAGCCCGGATCAAGATCTACGAAATGCTACGCCCACTGTTCGAGACCCTGCCGGGCGTGTCCCCCGAGGTCGTGGAGCAGATCTGCGGCGGCAAGCTCGATCTCCAGGCCGAGCTTCTCTGGCTCGAGGTTCGGACCGGCACAACGCCCCGGGCTGCTGTGCAGCTGAACAAGCTGGATAAATTCCGGGCGAGCATCTTCGAGCGCCTCAAGACGCACGCCAGCCGAGCCCAACACCTGCAGCACATCGACAACCTGCGCAAGTTCAACGAGAGCATCCGCGCCGAGCTGGAGTCCAGTCTCGCGGTCTCCAGCGCCGCTCGCTCCACCCGGCCGGCGCTCTCCGGGCTCGCCGAGCACCAGAGCACCCAGTTCCTCAGCAGCGAGATCAAGCTGATCAAGATGCTGTTGCAGCTGGGGACGACCGATTCCGGCATCCGACGCAGCCACTCCGTTCTGCTCTGTAGCGAATCCCTGATCGAACCCTCCGACATCACCGCAACCCTCAAGCAAGCCCGAGAGGCGGACCCACGGTTGCCTCTCGACCTGACCTTTCTGATCGCGCCGTATACCGGCGCCGGCTTTTTCGAGTGGGATCGCGACACGATCGTCATCCCCCTGGTCTCGACAAAAGACAAGGAGGACTCCGTTGTCGGTGGGCTCGCGACCTACCGCATCCTGATCGACAAACTTCAACAGAGCGGACGATTGATGCGCCGCTACTCAAAGATGCGGGCGGTCAGCGGCAGCGCCATGCGAGCGGCGTTCATTCGCGATTATCGTCGGTGGGTCCTCAAGACCTGCCGGGGGTGGCGCGGCGGTCTGGAGCGCAAGGTCTACGATTTCTTCAAGAACCAGATCGGGCACCGTCCGAGCTCGATCGTGATTCCGATCGAGTTGCTCAACCTGACCCGCAAGGAGACCGTCGAGCTGCTCAAGTTGTGCCGCAAGCGCATCAATGCGGGCCAGGCAGACTGGAACGACTACTACAACCTCGCCGTCGCCTACTGGAGCCGGGGGAATTTCCAGCTGGCCTACGAAAACCTACATGCCGCCGCGAGAATCGGGCCGGATCGCGGTATGCTGTTGTTCAGCTTGGGGGTGCTCAGCTACAAGCTGGAGCTGCCCGTCTGGCGGCGTTTCTTCAAGGCCTGCTCGGCCCTGGCCCCCAACTCGATCTGGCAGGTCTACGCCAAGGAATATCTGAGCGAGGGGTAACACGCTGGTGACCAAGCCGAACAAGACAGCTCACGCGCAGCCCTCAGCCACGACGACCGAGAGCCAGGAAGACCCGACATTGCTGGCCCCGTCTGCTTTGCAGCACACCGGGGCCGGAGCCTGGGCCCGGATGGTCCTGTTCTTGGCCCTGACTCTCCTGTTGGTCGGCGGTGGCTTTCTGCTGGCTCGCGAGCACCTGACGCGGCTGCTAGGCGACGCACGCTCACGCAACGACCAGCAGTTGACCCGCGGCTTCGAGAGGCTCTCTCGCGACTATCAGGCCGGCTTGCAGGCCGTGATTCTGGAAAATGAGCGGGCCCGACAGGCTCGACAGGCCGACCTGCGCAGAGCGCAGGTCGAGCTCGAGCGGGCCCGCAAGCAGTTCGCGGTACGGCTGGACAAGCACAGCCACAAGATCCTGACCCTGGAAAAGGACAAGCTCCTCCTGCTCGAGCAGCGGGCCCGCGAGGGGGGTCGACACCAGCAAGCGCTCGGGCTGACCCAGGACCGGATCAAGCGGCTTCTGGCCGAACGGGACAAGCTGGCCAACAAGCTGGCCGCCCTGGAGAAGACGGTTGAGCGACTAGAGGCCCGGCTACAGCGGACTCTCACGCCAGCTGAGATCCGCAGGCTCCAGAACGAGGACGAAGAGGAGCCCGGGCAAGCTCCTCGCAAGAAAAAGCCCTGAGGGCCGGCTTTGGGGCCGGTTCAGCCCCCCGAACGGATGGCGCGCACAATCCTCACCAGCAACGCACTCAACCCGGCCAAGGCGGCCATGCCAAGCGAGAGTGTCACCGAGAGAACCAGCATCGACCAGATCGGGGTCGCGCGCACCAGCAGGCTGTAAAACCAGCTGTCGACCCCCCCCCACAGCCGCTGAGCCGCCCCGCAGAGCAGCAACAGCACTCCGAGCCCAAGCGTTGCCTGAATGGGGTCATCTCGTTCTGTCGTCAGTAACGTGGCCAGGTTCAGCCCACCGTAGAGGTACAGCCAGGTCAGCGGATCGGCGAAGTCCTGGGCAAACACCGCCTCCGACGCGTCGACGAGCAGCACCGCCAGCCCCGCAACAAACCCGCGCAGACTCCCCAGGCCCCCCGGAACGTCGATTGCATGAAGCGGAGTCCCGAAAACCTCGGTCCACTGGCCGAGCAACCAAATCGACGCCACCAGTGGTGCCACCGCAACGAAGATTCCCGGAAGGATCGGCACGGGGGACGGCTCTTGCTCCACGCCTGTGAGTGGTTGATCACACAGCGACGCCCGCCGAACCGTGCCGCCCGAGAGCAAGATCGCGGCGACCGTGACGACACGTCGCGCAGCGATTCCCGGAAAAAAGACATACGCCCAGCGGTCGCTGCCGAAGACCTGCCCGAACAACGCACGACAGGCAGCGCCGGAGGCAAGCAGCACGAGCAGCCAGCAAAACACCGCGAGCGTGAATGACATCGGCCCTAGGTGTCCTCGCTCTCGGCGCCGATGACGTGCATCTCGATGCCCCCCCGACGGTGTCGTGCCGAAGGCCCCATCAGATTCGAGAGTACCTGGCCCGGGCGGTCATCGACCTGTTGCTGTGACTGCTGCCGCGTGCGGGTTTCCGGGGTCATTGTGGTGTTCCTGGGTTCGATCAGGCTGGCTTAGCCACGGATAAAATACTCGTTTTCTCGGGCCTGCGGGATTTGCCCGACTCTCTCGAATCGATGGCTTTCGAGAACCTGATGCACCAGAGCACGATGCTCGCCGGGGCCGGTCTCGATTGCCAGCGCCCTCAGGCTGGGGCTGGCCAGTGTCCGAGACATTCCCTTCAAGGCGTTCAGCTCGCCACCATCGATATCCATTAGCATCACCGTCGGCTCCGGGAGCCCCGCATTTTCAATCAACACGTCGAGAGGGATAAGGTGCATCTTCTGCACGTAGCCCTGCACAAACTTGTGCCGGTGCTCTGGTGAGTGGAGCTTCTCGGCGCTTTGATACCGCTGTGTCCGCCCACTGTGGTTTCCCGGGAGAAATTTCTGCAAATGAAAGTCTTCATAGGACTCGACGTCGCTCGCGCCATCGGAAAGGGCAACGACATTCGATAGCTGGTTCAGGTGGATGTTTTGGCAGAGCTCGGCATAGTTGAGCGCCTCGGGCTCGAGCCCCACGATCTTCTCCAGCTTGGCGAAACATGCTGCCCAGATCACGTAGAACCCGAAGTTGGCGCCGACATCGTAAAAGACATCGCCATCCCGTATCTGTT
>CAZANL010000245.1:0-6917 GCA_964486115.1 uncultured Planctomycetota bacterium | reverse complement strand
CCAGAAAGCCCACCTCGCAGCGCGGATCGCCGATAGCCCCGAGGAGCACGGAGTCATGACCCTTCATCTCATCCACAGCCGACGAGGGCAGGACATCACCCGTTTCGAGGTAGTGATCGGCCCCATAGGGATAGTCGATAGTCTCGTACTGAAAGCCGAACCGCTCGCTGCAGACGCGCAGGACCTTTAGTCCCTCGTCCACGATCTCCTTCCCGATACCGTCACCCGGAAGCACACCGATCTTGTACATCAAACACCCCTATCTCGAACTCCGCGGCCGCTTGGTGGAAGGGCTGCGAAATGGTACCTCGTCTGGCGGGAAACATGAGTTTAGGGACCCCCGCTCGCTCTGTCAAACGGGAAGTCGGCCGTCGGGCTCTCTCGGAGGATGGGACGACCGAGAACTCCACTCGTCCCAGTACTTCTTGAGCTTGACATCCGGGTAGTCGGGGGACCAGGGTTTTGTCACCGCCCCAACTCCATTACGAGCGACCTGACCCTGCGACGGCCGCCGTGACGTGGTAACTGGATTACCGGACTGTCTTGCCAGGCTGGACACACTTCGGCTCAGAGAGGCCGCGCCACACCACACCACCGAACACAAACCCACAGCTCACAGCAGATTACAGCACGCCCCCTCAGATTGGCACGCAATCTGCACTATGCGGAATGCAACGCATCTACTGGCCTATGACGGAGGGACGGATTCATGAGAACGACGAAGACGCTGATCCTGAGCATCGCCGCGGTCTGCCTCACAATCTGCCTGCTTGCGACACGACAGCCGGACAATCGATCGGACGAGCTACAGCGCACCGGCAGCGAGGCGCAGCCGAGCAGCCAAGGTCGCCAGGCCATGCCCGCTTCGATCACCGCCCCCACTGTCGAGTCGACCCGCGTCAAAAAAACACCGGCTCGGCGCCCAAACGTGGTTTCGGCGGGGCCGCCAGTGCGTTCGAAACAGCGTCCGCCTGGCTCCAGGCGCATGTCGCCGCCGAAGCCCGCCCAGGAGAAGGTCCTCCTCGGGCAGCTTCAGGCCTGTATGACCCGGCCCGAAACGACTGCTGCGCAGCGTAAACAGATTCGCGAGTTGCTCAGCGCCATCCAGACCCGGATGGCCAAGCGGGAGAAAGTCCGGAAATGAAGCTCCGCTCGGAGCTGCGCACGCAGGACCGAACGAAAACCGCGCCCGACGACGCAAGACGGCCCAGAATCGTCAAGACCATCCTCGCCGGTCTGTTTGTGTTCGGCATGGCGCTGCTCTTCGCCATCTGCGAGATCATCGGGTGGGTGCCTGGCATCCCAGGCCGCGTCGCGATCGTGGTGATCTGTTTCGCCCTGATCCTGGGATTCCTCGGTGTGATCGACAACGACATTTGATTTCTTCGGGGTTTGCCACGGGAATCTCAGGACCAGCAGCTCGAGGGCGTGATCTGCTGCACGTGATATCTGGCCAGTGCGCGGAAGTCCACCCGTGGTTGTGCAATCTGCGACCGGACCTGAAGTTGGGTGCAGATCCTCGGACCGGTCGCTTCGGGTCGGGGGGAGAAGATCCTGGCTCGCGACCGCCACCAACCCCGTTCAGTCAGATCGGGACGACCACGAAGACCGAGCGCCTAGCGGGTACCGGCCCACCGTGGCCACACTATAATGCGGACATGACGGTCTGGGTGGTGGGTGCGGGAATGGCCGGCCTGGCAGCGGCGCACCGGCTGAGCGCGGAGGGTCTTTCCGTCGAGGTGCTCGAACGCGGGCCCTACGTAGGGGGGCGAGTGGCTCAGATCGTCACCGAGGAGGGCTTTCGATTCGACCGGGCCGCCGAGTTCTACTGCAGCTTCTATCCGGAGACACGCCGACTGATCGATGAGGTCGGCCTGCACTCCGAGGTGGTCGAGATCAACGGCCCCGGGGCGTTACTGACCGAGGGGAAGCTGGTTCCGATGATCGCCGGCCCACTCTCGGCACTCTCCACGCCCCTGCTGTCGATGCGTACCAAGCTTCGACTGAGCAAACTCTCGGCGACCCTGCTGTCTCACCTCGGCCAGCTCGACATCGCCGACCCGACCACCCTGGCGCCGGCCGACGACGCATCGGTCGAGGAGTACGTGCTGTCCAGGTTCGGGAAGGAGTTCCTCGAGTTCGGCGTCCGACCCGGACTGGAATCGCTCACACTGTCGCCCGCCGCAGAAACCTCCAAAGCTCTCTTTCTGGCCCAGACGCAAGAGTCCGCGACCGCACGCTTCTTCTGCCTGAATGGCGGCATGGGCCGACTGGCCGAGCGACTGGCACAGGACTTGACCGTGCACCTCGGCCAGAGCGTGACCGCTATCCATGCTGACGCGGATGGTGTCCGGATCGACCGAGACGGGGCTGACCCCGTCACCGGTGAGGCCGCCGTGGTCGCACTGCCTGGACCGATCGCTGCAAGCCTGCTCGACGCACCCATGCTACAACAGTCGCGCTATGCCAAGGCGGTCAAGCTGAACCTGGGGCTCGACGAACAGATCCCGCTGGGCTATCCCGGGGTGATCCCACGCTCCCACCCACGTGTCGCCGGGCTCCAGTTTCTGGCCTGGAAGGGCACCGGCCAGGCACCTGCGGGGTGCGACGGGCTGGGCGTGGTTTTTCGCGAGACGGGACCGATCGAGGAGCTCACCGACACCGCGCTGGAGTTGCTCGCTTCACTGCCCGGTGTGAAACGGCCGCCACAGGTTGTCGCCCGTCATCTGGAGCGGATTCCGCACGGCGTACCGCTTTTTCCTCCGGGCCGCTATCGCGCACTGGCCGACAGCGACCCACTGCTTGGGCGAGTGGCGTTGGCTGGCGATTATCTGGCCGGGCCCTCGATCGAGGCCGCGGTCCGCAGTGGGCTGGCCGCAGCAATGAGCCTGACCAGGGTGCTGCGCCGATGAGCACCTACCGCGCTGTGCTGGTCGATCTCGACGGAACCCTCCTACGCGCCGACGAGACAGTGTCCGATCGGACACTGTGCGTGCTGGAGACCGTGCGTCGCCAGGGCATCCCGGTGATGATCGTCACCGGCCGATCGATCGAAGGCGCACTGCGCCCGTTCGAATCCTGGCCCCACCCGATCTGCTGCTATAACGGGGCCGTCGTCTATGACCCGGTGGCACAGGAGTGGCTGCGCCATTACACGCTAGGCGAACAGATCAGCACACAGATCGTTCGCACCTGGGCCCACAGCGAGCTGGAGTTCTTGGTCTACGCGAATGACATCAAGTACACCCTGGCACCCCGCAACGACGAATACCGCGAGCTGCTGGAGCGCTTCGAAGCACAGCATCTGATCGTCGAGGAGTCGCAGCTACCGACGAGTGGGCTGACACGAATCAGCGGCTTCGGCCCACCCCATGTGGTCGACGAAAAACGCGCTCCGCTGGAGAGCCGCCACACACACGAGGTCTACATCGAGTGCTACCCCCTGCGAGAGCTCCCCGGCTTCGCCCGGTTCAGTGGAACCTGGTGCGACATCCAGCCGATCTGCCGCGGGAAGGCGGAAGCACTGAGCTATCTGCAAGAAGACTGCGGCATCACCCCCGAGACGGTGATCGCGATCGGCGACCAGCACAACGACCGACCGATGCTGGAGGCCGCGGGCCTGTCAGTCGCAATGAGCAACGCAGCATCCGAGATCAAGCAGTGCGCCGACCGGGTGATCGGGCACCACGATCAGGACGGGGTGGCTCAGTTCCTCGAGGAGTTATTCCTCTGAAGGGGACGGCGGATCACTTCCCCGGCAGGACCCAGGTCGGCCGAGTCTTGCCGTCTACGGTGAATGACGTCTCGATGAGAAAGGGATGTCGCGGGCGCGTTTCGTTGAGCGCCAGGATGCGATAACGACCCAGGCCAAGGAACGGGACGATCAGCCGACCATCCTTCTCGATGCGGGATGCGACCGCATCGCGATACGAGGCGAGGGCGGGCGATCCATCGGCCGACAGTGGCAAAAAAAAGACCCGCAGCACCTCGACTTTCTTACCCTCCACTGGCGGGGGGCGCTGGAACCGGGCCCTGAACTCGGTGACCTTGGAGCAATCCAATGTCCAGTCGATCGTCTGCGTGCCCGATGCTGGGACGGTGACCTGACGGACCACCATCAGGTTCTTGCGATAGCGCACCCAGACCACGTAGCGACCCGGCGTCAGCCGGTCGAGTGCGTAGGCAACGGCCGCCCCTCGCCAGCGGATGTGGCCCAACAAGCCGTCCTCGCGGAACATGTCATCTCGCTTTCCCAGCCCATGTAGATCGAGTGTGCTGATCATCTCACCGTGGTGTTCCCCTTCCCGCCGGCGAAAACCAACGCTCAACTGCGCCGGCCCCTCGGGCGGGGAGGTGATGCGGATCGAGCCAGCAATCCGGCGCGCGGGAGCGGGGGGGAGCTCGAAGCGCAGTCCACCCAGCTGAAGTGCCAGCTTGTGGTCGGCACGATGCGCCACATAGCTGATGCGCAAACCCGCTGCCTCTCCCCCACTCCTGGGAAATCGAAGCGTCCAGTGCGGCGCCGCACCAGTAATCAGTTCAGACCCGACCGAAGAGCCGTCAGCCAACACCAGCCGGGCACCCTGCAGGCTGGGAGACGCCTTTCCGGCACCGCCTCTCAGCGCGAGGGGTATTCGCGTCGCCCCCCCCCAGGCCCCCTCCGGCCTCCCCGCCGTCCAGTTCAGCCCCAAGGCGGCATCGGTCAGCAGACGCCGGCCGGACAGAGCCAGCGTCCCGACCCTCAGCGCGGCGGGGTAGCGAACCATCAGCGAGGCCTCGACGCGAGCTGGGGCGGTCAGCGGCTGGTTCAGCTGAACTTGAAACTGGATGCGCAAGCGCCATGTCGTCTCCCGACGACGGACCTCCTTGAGAGGCATTCGCTTGCCCCCCGGTAAGATCAGCTGCCAGGCCGAGGCCGTGAGGCTCAGCGGCCAACGCTGCTTGCCCAGCTGAAGCCGATCCAGCCGGACCGCGATCTGCCAGGTCTTCGCGTCGACCGGTACCGGCGCGGTGAGCACCGCCAAATAAGGTCCGATCCGCTGCCAACCGGCCAACCGAAACACCGCGGGCTCGAGGGTGATCCGACGGTCGGGCCACTGCTGAAAATCCAGCCCGGCCTGGCCGCAAAACCGGACAAGCGCCTCCCAGAACCCAGCCTGACCGATACGTGGCGTGATCCGCCGCGGGGGACCGAGGTAACTGACCCGATAGCCGGTCCCGGCGGACAGCAGCGCGGCCGCCGCACGGAAAGTCAGTGGACGTGCGGGAAGTTCCAACGTCCGGCGAGCGTCGGTCCAACGTGGAACGACCTTCTGCTCGGTGATCTGAGCCTGGCAAACCGGCGGCAGCACCAGAGCCAGATACAGTACAGCGGCGTGTCTCACCATCGCTGGTTATTCTACACCCAAATGTTTACAATGGGCGCTTCCTGCTACCTGGAGGTTGTTTCGATGCCGAACCGGGCCGTTCGATGGGGATGGTTCTTCGGAGTGCTGCTGTTCATCGCACCGTTCACGACCCGAGCCCAACAGGGTGCGGAGTGGATCTACCGCGGACAGATGGGAAGTTATGCGGTGCTCGAAAACGTGAAAGATCAGTCGCAGCAGATCGTCAAGGCGGGAAAGTCGATCGGTGGCATGCGAGTCGTTTCGTTCAACGCCAAGGAGATCGTGCTCTCGAAAGGCGGCCAGGAGCTGAGACTGAAGATCCAGGCCGGCTACTCCACGGCTCAGAGTTCACGCTATAAGGGCATTCCAGCCTACCCCTGGGCCATTCCCAGCTGGTGGTCCAAGACTCACAAGGTGCTCGACTCGCTGCAGGTCACCCCGCGCTGGACCAAGACCGCTCCCGCGGAGATCCTGCGGCAACTGATGGAGTTCTCCGGCGTCCAGGTCGCCATCACGCCCAAGGCCTCGCTCAGGCTGTCTCAGCACTCCGGCATAAGCTTGAACGCCAACCGGATGACGCTCCGGGAAAGCCTCGATCTGGTGGGGACCATGCTCGCCCTGCGCTGGTGGATACATCCCGGTGGGATCCAGTACGGTCTGTCCGCCGAGGTGCAGGGTGCACCCGAGGCAATCACGATTCAACAGGCGCTGAGCCAGGCCCGACAACAAGTGGCCGCCACGTTCAACGACGGCAAGCGACGTCCCAAGACAGCCAGCGACGCGGACAAGATCCGCCAGGTGCTCTCCGAGAGCACCATCACCACCACTGTCCGATCCAGCTCCCTGGGGGGCCTGTTTCGGGCGCTAGCCGGAAAGGCAGGAGTCACCCTGGTGATCGACCCCTCCGTGTCGCGGCGCCTGTCCAAACCAGAGTCGGCACAGGTCAACGGCAGCCGGGAGTCGGTCAACGAACTGCTGGTCCGGCTCACCGCGCAACACAAACTGGGCTATCTGATCGAAGGATCGGTGGTTCACCTGACCAGCCAGCAGCAGGCGGCAGTCCACTCGCGCGCCCGGGTACAGGCCGAGTCAGCCCGCCGAATGGTGGAGACACGCCTCCGGACTCTTCACGCCATGCGACTGACCACCGACGCGAGCGGTGTCCGTCCGCACGAGCTGGTCGAGAAGCTCAGGCAGACCCTGGGCGTTCCGGTTTACTGCGATCGAGCTTGCTGGGACCTCGACCAGAAGCTGAACTTCGGCAACAGAGCCTCGTTCAAGACCGTTTCGGACAAGCTGATCGCCACGCGAATCTATCCCGTCTTCACCGAGAAAGCGTTGTTCCTGATCCGGGGACGTTAGCAACCAGTGAAGCACCCGCTCACCTGGCTGCTCGTTGCAGTAGCCCTGCCCACCGTCATGGAACCGGATCGACACCATCACGGGCGAAGCCGCTGGCGGAAACTCCCCCACCACCTCCAGCACACGGAGTCCCGCCGGTGAAGGACCGCGATCTGCTGTTCGGCACCC
>CAZANL010000244.1:0-6922 GCA_964486115.1 uncultured Planctomycetota bacterium | reverse complement strand
TCCGCGAGGCAATGGAGTGGTACGAAAAGGCCGCCCCGCTACGGCCCCAGGGCAACGACGCGGCACTGCTTCGCTGGAACACCTGCGCGCGGATCATCATGAACAACCGCAACCTGAAAGCGCTCAGCCAGGAGTCGCTGCGCGAGCAGACGCGACAGTTCTCGCTCGAGTAACCAGCAGCCTGCTGGCGTCGAGGGCCTGCCCCAGCGACGGACTGTACAACATCCGCCAT
Organism: uncultured Planctomycetota bacterium; assembly: GCA_964486115.1. Lineage (GTDB taxonomy): Bacteria > Planctomycetota > JACQVV01 > JACQVV01 > CAZANL01 > CAZANL01. The sequence goes on along the minus strand of CAZANL010000244.1, from coordinate 6,690 downwards.
GGACCGTTAGAGCGCTCCGGGCAGGACGGCCTCCCACTGCTCGAAGTCCGCCTCGATCAACGCGATCGAGCTCTCCCAGAACTCCTGGCTCTGGATGTCGACACCGAGGGCGCGCCGCGCCACATTCTCCGCTGTATCGCTCCCGGTCAGTCGGAGCAGCTGCTCGTAGCGTGGGAGGAACTCGGGACCCTGCTGCTTGGCCATCGCGGCGACGCCCAGGCTGAACAGGTAACCAAACGAGTAGGGATAGTTGTAGAAGCTGACCCCGGAGATGTAGAAGTGGAGCTTGGAGGCCCAGAAATAAGGATCCATCTGCTCGGGGTCCAGACAGTCTCCAAAGCAGCGGGCCTGCGCGGCCAGCATCAGCTCCTTGAGCCGACTGACCCGGACCACGCCCTCGGCCCGCTCGCGATAGAAGTCCCGCTCGAAATAGAAGCGCATCGGGATGTTGAGCAGGAAGGCACACGCGTTGTCCATCCGCGTGGTCAACACGATCGCCTTGTCCCGTTCGCTGGCGCCGGAGTCTGACAGCAGAGCATCGGTGAACAATGTCTCGGCGAAGATCGATGCGGTCTCGGCTAGCGTCATCGGGTAGCCCCTCTGCCAGGGACGCATGTCGCGCATCAGCCAGGAGTGAAAGGCGTGCCCCAGCTCGTGCGCCAGGGTCTGGACATCCCCTAGCGTGTTGTTGAAAGACATGAAGATCCGCGACTCGCGGTTGTGGTAGGAGGTGGTGCAGAAGCCTCCTGGCCGCTTGCCTTCCCGGACCTCGGAGTCGATCCACCGCTTGTCGATCGTCATCTGGGCGAACTCACCCAGGGCTGGATAGAAGCTGTCGAAGGCGCTGACGACGCGCTCGGTAGCATCCTGCCAGTCCAACTTTTCGACCCCATCGAGCGGCAGAGGACTGTAGACATCCTGAAAGCCGAGGGTGGTGCTCCCCAGCAACTCGGCCTTGCGCTGGAGATAGGAACGGGCCACGCCACAGCGTTCCTCGATCGCACCCAGCAGCGCGTCGAGAGTCTTGCGCGTGATCCCTGAGCCAAACAGCGCCGGCTCGAGGAAGTCGTCGATTCCACGACGCTCGTAGAGCGTCAGCCTCGTTCCGGCGATCGCGTTCAGCGAGGCAGCGGTGACCTCCTCGACCCCGGCCCAGGCCTGATTCGACTCCGCCAGAGCCGCCTGGCGCACCTCGGCATCCGGACTCTCCAGCAGACTGTTCCTCAGCGCCATCGGCACACTCTTGGTCGTTCCGTCGGGCTGTGGCATCTCGAACTCCAGCCGGCCGGCGACCTGATCGTACAGCCGGCTCCAGGCGTTGAGACCATCCACGGACAACTCCGCAGCCAGCGCCTCGAGCTCGGGATCCATCTTCTTCTGCGACTCCGTCCGCATCCGGTGCAACTTGTAAGACGCGCTAGCCAGGTCGGGGTGGCTGACCAGCTGGTCGAAGACGGCATCTTCCGCACCCTTGAAGGCGGCGAGCACGCGCACCGACACCTTCTGGTGCTGGGCCGACAGGGCCTGCAGTCCCGCGTATTCGCTGTTGTAGGACTCGTTCTTGGAGTCGGCGGCGCTGAGGCAGCCGAGGTACGAGAACAGGTGCCGCCCCTGGACCATCAGCTGCTCGGCGTCGAGAAGCAGTGTGACCCATTCACTCAAGGTCTCCGGGGTCAGTCCGCCGAGGGCCCGCGCACGCTGCAGCACCACGGTGATATTCTGCTTGTACCCATTCCGATATGCCCGATACTGCTCGCTGTCGAAGGCGTCGAAGTAAGTGGACATGTCCCAGTTCGCGTATTCGGCTCGTGTGGTTGTCATGGCCGCCATTATCCGAACCCGCCGCCGAGGGGCAAGCTTGATGTCCGATCGGATCGACGCTCAGCTGGATCTCGCCGCGCAGGCCATCTCCGAGGCGGAGGCGGTCCTGATCGGCGCAGGAGCGGGAATCGGCGTCGATTCGGGCCTCCCCGATTTTCGCGGCCAGCAGGGCTTCTGGAACGCGTATCCACCATACGAACACCTGGGTCTGAGCTTCTCCGACCTGGCCAACCCACACTGGTTCGACAAGGATCCGGCCTTCGCCTGGGGGTTTTACGGCCACCGCCAGAACCTCTACCGCCAGACGATCCCCCACGCCGGATTCGAGATTCTGCGGCAGCTGCCCCGACCGTTCGTGTTCACCTCGAACGTGGATGGCCAGTTCCAGCAGGCCGGCTTCGACGAGAACCAGGTCTACGAGGTACACGGCTCGATCCACTGGCTGCAGTGCACCCACAACTGCACGCCCGAGATATGGAGCGCGGCGGGCAGCCAGGTCGAGGTCGATCCGGACTCTTTTCGGGCCTCTGGCGCGTTGCCCAGCTGCCCGTCCTGCGAACAGATCTGCCGACCCAACATCCTGATGTTTGGCGACTGGAGCTTTCTCTCCGGTCGGGCGGCCTCCCAGGCAGCGCACTATCGGAGCTGGGCCGAGACGCTCGATCCCCTCCGCCTGGTCGTGCTCGAACTGGGGGCCGGGACGGCGGTGCCGACAGTGCGCCATGAGTCGGAGACCCATCAAGGGCGTGGAGCGACGCTGATCCGGGTCAACCCGCGTGAGCCACACGGCCCGATCGGTACGATCCAGCTACCAACCGGTTCGCTGGAAGCCCTTCGAGCGATCGAGGCCCGGCTCTGATGCTTTACCGCAGCGACCCCGAGATGATCTTCATCAAGTGGGCCTACAAGAAGGGGGAGTTGGACGACGACGACCTGTACGACTTCAACATGCGCTACAAGGCGGAATCCCCTGAAATGGGGCGCCTCGAGGCGCTGGTCGCCTGGGAGTTGATGGACCAGGCCCGAATCGACGCACTCCTGCAACCCGAGGCGATCGAGCGCGGCCTGCGGGATGGACTGATCGACGATGCCAACGCGGCATCGCTGCGGGAGTTGATCAACGAATGCTGATCCTGGTGCGGCACGGACGCACACAAGCCAACGCCCGGCGGTTACTCCAAGGACGCACCGACCTGCCGCTGGATGAGATTGGTCGCGGCCAGGCCCGCTCAATCAGAGCCGCGCTGGGCCAGATCGATCGCGTCATCGCCAGCCCGCTACAGCGGGCCGGTGAAACAGCCGAGGCCCTGGGGCTGCCTTTCTCGATCGATCCTCGCTGGACGGAGCTGGACTACGGGGAATGGGAGGCTAGGCCGATCACCGAGGTGAGTGAACAGACCTGGCAATCCTGGCGATCCGACCTGGGGTTCACCCCACCCGGTGGTGAGTCGCTGCGCGTTGTTTCGGCCCGCGTGCGTGAAGCCTGCGAGGAGTTGCTAGAGGAAGCAACGCAGAAGGAGATCGTCGTGGTGACCCACGTGTCGCCGATCAAGGCCGCCATCTGCTGGGCCCTGGGGGCGGGGGACGAGTTGCTCTGGCGCATGTTCCTGAGCAACGCCTCGATCAGCCGTATCGGCTTCCATGATGGGCAGCCTGTACTGCATGGATTCAACCAGACCGAGCATCTCCCGCCACGCTGAGCGACGACGAACGTGCCGGCCAGGGCGACCGACCGATCCGACAGCGTTTTTCAGCCAACAACGCCGTTGCCGCAAACATTCCCCTCTGCCATACTTGTAGCCGGAACTGGTTTTTCCAGAAAGACTTCTGGTCAGGGATCAAGGCGCGGTGATGACGAATGGCCCGCTGACAGGCTGCTCCCTGCCGATCACCCGCAGCGCGAAAAACAAGCGAGTGCTGGCATGCGTATCCGCCTCCAAGCTTCACCCCAGAGCTGCCGAACGACCCGATTGCGTACGCAGTGCCCCCGTCCAACCGGGGTCGTGCAACCTGCCAGATCGAAAAGCGCTTGATGGCTGAGCGCAAACTGATCTCGGTTGTCATACCGATACACGAGGAGCAAGACTGTCTGCGCAGCCTGTACGCGGAGCTCGCTCAGACCCTCCAGGACCAGGCGTACGACTTCGAGTTCATCTTCGTCAACGACGGCAGCACCGACGGGTCGATCGGCGTCATCCGGGAACTTCACGCGGACGACCCAAGGGTCAAGCTGATCGACTTCTCCCGCAACTACGGACACCAGGTCGCGCTGACCGCGGGCACGTACGCTGCCCAGGGACACGCTGTGATCCACATGGACGGGGACCTGCAGCACCCGCCCGCAATGATCCCGACGTTCCTCGAGCGCTGGGAGAATGGCGTCCAGATCGTCGAGACCCAGAAACTGGCGACTAAGGACTACCCACTGCCCAAGTCCTTACTGACATGGATGTTCTACAGCCTGTTCAACCGGATCTCCGAGATCAAGCTGGACCCCTTGTCTTCCGACTTCCGGCTTCTCGACCGGCAAGCCGTCGATGCGATGAACGCCTTCCAGGATCAGGAGCGTTTCCTCCGGGGCATCACCCAGGCGATCGGCTTCGAACGAGAGGTCATCGGCTTCGAACCGGGCCCCCGGTTCGCCGGCAAGTCGAAGTACACCTACCGCAAGATGCTCGGCCTGGCCTCCGCCGGGCTGTTCAACTTCACCAAGCTACCACTGCAGCTTTCTTTCCTGCTCGGGCTGATCCTGGTCACCGCCTCGATGATCTACGCCCTGACAGCCGTCATCTTCTATCTGATCCCCGGCGGCTACAACGTGGTCAAGGGGTGGACCTCGATCATACTGATCTTCACAACCCTCAGCGGGATCAATCTGCTCTGCATCGGCGTGATCGGAGTCTACGTGGCCAAGATCTTCGACCAGGTCCGCCAGCGACCACTATTCCTCGTCCGGCAGACACTGGGCATCGACGACATGCCGAACTACTCGTGACCGCATCTCAAGCCGACACAACACGCCTGATAACCCGACACGCACATGACGACAACCGCACCATGGATGTTCGCCACTGCGACCAGCTGATACGCCGCATTGGGGACGCGCGATGAGCCTCCCGACCGCTCCCTGTCCCTGTGCGGACTCGACGAGCGCCTGGCAAACCTGGCGCGACGTACGTGGGGTCCAGCTGTTTCGCTGTGAGGGCTGCGGTATCGTCTGCCGGGACTTCAGCGAGAGTGATCCGGCAGCGCTGTACAAGGACGAGTACTTCTGCTCTGACGACGACGAGTTCGGCTATCAGGACTATCTGTCGATGGCCTCCTCTATCCGGCTCAACGCCCGCAAGCGTCTCGACCGAATGGCGGCCCGTGGAACGTCATCAGGGCGATTGTTCGAGGTCGGCTGTGCGCATGGTCTGTTCCTCGACGAGGCGCGTCAACGAGGCTTCGAGGTCGGTGGGGTGGAGCCGGCGGAGTCGGCGGCACGCTATGCGCGCGAGACGCTAGGCCTCGATGTCCAGATGGGAACCGACAGCCAGGTGCGGCTCGAGCCATGTGCGACCGACTGTCTCGCGATGTGGGACGTCATCGAGCACGTGGCTCATCCGCGCGAATTGCTGGCTCGCTGCCATACCTGGCTCAAGCCCGGCGGACTGCTGGTCCTCTCGACAGGCGACGTGAGCGCGCTGTGCTCCAAGATCTCGGGTGAACGCTGGCACCTGTTCAACTTTCCGGAGCACCTGTTCTTCTTCACGCCGCGAGGCCTGGAGCGGATCCTTCAGACGCTGGGTTTCAAGCAGGTCGTCGTCCGTTACCCGTGGAGCCGGTACACGATGAGCTACCTGGTCGAGCGGATGAGGCGCAAGGGGCGACCGCGATGGTTCTGGCGCCAGCTGCGCCTGGGTCCACTGCACAGGCTGTCGCTGCCGGTGAACCTGTGGGACGTGATGGAGGTCAGCGCAAGGAAGCCAACCGCGTGAGCCGGGGTCAGCGATTGGCGATTGCCGCAGTGCTGCTGACGGCCTGCTACTTGCGGGTCGCGCAGCTCTCCAACCTACCCGGCATCAATGGGGACGAGGCCTGGTATGGCGTGCAGGTGATGGCTCTCCTGCAGGGACAAGACCACCAGTTCGTCAATCCGCATGGGCGGCTGGAGAGCCTGCCCTACCTGGGTACGCTGATCGCGATCCAGGCACTGTCCGGCCCGTCGCTCGCGGTGCTGCGACTGCCATCGGTGATCAGCGGCCTGCTGTTGTTACCGCTGTGCTTCTACCTGGTTCGACGGTTGACCGACGGACCGACCGCGCTGGTGGCGACGCTGATGCTGGCCTGTCTACCGGTCAACATCGCCTATTCAAGGTTTGGTTGGCCGCCGAGCCAGCTCGGCTTGATGGCGATCCTCGCGCTCTATCTGGCACTCGAGCGACGCTGGGGCTGGCTGGCGACACTGTTTCTGGTGAGCATCCAAGCGTATCCGCCCTTCGTCTTCCTGGCGCCAATCGTGCTCGGGCCCGCGGCGGCCGAGGCGCTGCTGTCGCCGCGCTGGAGCAGACAGGCCAAGCTGCGGGGGACCCTTCTGCTTGGCGTCGCTGCGCTGGTGGCTCTGCTGGGCGCGATGTTGATTTCCGACGGCTTGTTCGAATACATGCGGACCCGCGGTATCGGCCACCGACTGCGAAACCCCGGACAGGCCTTCTGGTTCACCGCCTATTTCGGCCGCCTGATTACCGGGGTCACGACCTACCAGTATCTGGTCGGGCAGGTCTCGAAATCGGTTCTCGCCCTGCATGCCATCCCGTTCTGGGCGCTCTTTGCCGGACTCCTGGTCGTCGGAGGCCGCCGGGCGGTTCGAGAACGTGACTCGCTTTC
>CAZANL010000243.1:0-6940 GCA_964486115.1 uncultured Planctomycetota bacterium | reverse complement strand
GCATCTCTTTCAACTCGTCAGGTGTCATTGCGCCACGAAAAGGCACGCCGAATACGTGTGCGTATTGCTGAACTTGTTCGAGCCCCTCCATCCGGTAGGGGTCGACCGAAACCAGCGCGATCTTGCGCTGCCTCAGGAGCAGCTGGCCTCCCAGCTTGACCATGGCACTGGTCTTGCCGGCACCGGCTGGGCCAAAGAACGCGATCGTGTATGGGTGTCCCTCGAGCGCAGGTAGCTCGAACTCCCCTGTTACGTCGAACAGGTCGCGAAACCTGTCCGCTAGTTCTTTCATCAAGTCTCGCTCAGACAATTGCTCGGGTGTCAACTCGGTCGCCATCTGCAAGACCTGTCGGTGCACCTCTTCCGGTGGGATTTCGAGTTCGATCAGTGTGGAGTAGAGGCTCAATATCTGCTCCGGTAAATCAGCCAGGTTGCGGTAGCGAGCCTGCCTGACCAGGTCCTGCACCATGCCGCGCACTTCACAGATCTCGGTCTCGAGCTCCAGCGCTGAGGCCCCGTCGGGTGGATCTTTCACGTCCTCGTCGGCTGGAGGAGAGACCTTCTTGTATAGCCGCTTGATCAGCTTGGTCGATCCGCCGCCATTCGGTTTGCGCAGGGCAGGGCGCAGCCCTGGGCGCTTCTCGGTGCTGGCCGATCGCACTCCGGCGGTGATTTCTACCACTGGCTTGCGTCGGAGCCCCAGAAAGGCCCGCTCGTCGAGGCTGCGAGTGGAGAGGATCAAAGCGTCCTCGCCGAGTTCACGATGGACCTCTTGCAGGGCCTCTCCGAGTGTTGATCCGCGGTACTTCTTGAACTGGAAACTCATGGCATAAATCGTGCTATTTTATCATGTTGTACCACAGTCGTCCTCGTCTGCCCTCGGATTATGCGTCTTGAAAAAGTCACGAGACCCCAGCTGGGGCCTCGTGACGTGGGAGATTTGTGGTCCGTTCGGGCTAGCTGACGCTGACGAGGAGCGACTCGAGTGCCGCAGCGTCGATGCGCAAGGTCACCGCAAAAGTGCCGTTCGCTCTTTCCTTGACGCTCACCTCGATGGCGCCCCGGACCAGGCCTTCGACCTCGCTGGCGATCAGGTCATTGGCCAGCACCATGTCCTTGACGGTGGTGTGGGCCTTGATCTTCAGGCCGAACAGCTGCTCTGCAAGCCGGCGGCTAGCATCAAGTCTAGCGGCACGCAGGGCCAGCAGCTTGGCGCGCGGCCCCGAGATGTCACTCCGCAGAGCGCCGAAGCCGGTCGTCGTGATCGGTGCCGCGACGAATTGTTCAGCGTGGCAAACGTACTTCTTCTCGATCCTGATCACGAACTTTCCGGTTCCGGGAATCTGCTCTTTCACGGTGCGAGTCACGTATTGTCTGGTTCCGGGGACCAGCTGGCGTTCGGTGTGTCGGCTCCAGACACCGGTGCCAGGGACCAATTGGCGGACGTTCTGTGTGACCCAGCAACCGGTTCCCGCTTGTTTGACCCGCTTTGTGCGGTTGACCCAGCGGCCTGTTCCGGGGACCTTCGTGCGGATGTTGCGGTAGCCGATCACACGTCCGCAACGATCGCGGACAGCGATTTGCCGCCAGGTGTAACGGGCGGGAATCCAGGACCTGCAGTTGATCGTGGTGTAGCGCACGGGGATGTAGACCCTCTTGCAGACGGTGCGGTAGCGGTGCGGGATCCAGACGTTGCGAGTGATGGTGCGGTAACAGGCCGGAACGAAGACGCGCTTCTGGACGATTCGGCACCGGGCGGGAACCCAGACTTTTGTTCGAGTCAGCTTGACCTCACAACTGGTGTGGCAGGGGCTCGGGGCGGTGTGGTCGGCCAGGGCGACGGGGGCTGCGAGCATGGCTCCAGCTGCGACAGTCAGCAGTACTTTCTTTAGGGTAAACATGTTCTTCTCCACTGGGGGATGGCTTGTTTGTCTTGCTTGCCCAGTGGAATTGCAATGCGCGTGCCAGAGCTTGATTTATTCGCAAGTCCTTTCGCTGGAGCATCTTGCGTGCTTATCTGTGCGGGGCTTCGTCCGGTGTTGTCCCACTTGGGGGACAGGAGTGGACACATTGCGCCACGCTATTGGAGCGAGAACAACTCCTTGAGCAGGTCTTCGCGCCGGATGATCTGGTAGGGGAACGTGATTCCGAGTCGGCTCAAGCTCCCCATCTTCAGCGCACCCCAGCGGGCGCGGTCGAGGCTTCGGCCGAGTGCAATCGCAGCCTGAGCCCGAACCTGGTCCAGCTTGTCGTGGCGCAGGGTGTGGGCCATGACGCGGGTCACATGGCTCGGCCGAGGCAGCTCCCCCAGCAGGCGGACGGCGTAGAGGCGCCGCCGCGCGACCTTCGAGACAACCTCTTTCTGGAGCAGCGCCACCGCCTTGTCACCAGCGTCCAGCATGCACAGCGACACGATGGTGGCGCGTCGCACATCATAGTTCCAGGGATGGTCCTCGAACTGCTTGACCAGCGATGGGATCTGGCCGCTGTCGCCGAGGTGACCGACGGCCGCAGCGACAATCATCAGGTAGTCGTGGTAGTCGGCGCAGGCGCCCCAGATTGCGGAAAGACGTTTCTTCAGTTCTTCGCAGCCCAGTAGCCCCAGACCCAGCGCGATTGCTGCGTGGTTCAGGTGGTCGCTGCCGTTGTAGTCTGCTTCGACGCGCAGGAGTGCGCGGGTCGCTTGCTTGTCACCCATCAGACCGAGGCCGATCGCGGCATATCCACACAGTTGAATGTTGCCCAGCTCTGCCTCGAGCGATTTTCGCTGAGTCTTGTCCCGATGCTGCCCGACGGCCAGGAAGAGCCAACCGCGGCTGGAGTCCTTGAGCGACCGGCCTCTCCCCATCAGCCGCCTCAGAGCCTCCGTTGCCTGAGGCAGGCGTGAGGAGCCGAGGGTCAGGATCGCGGCGGCTGCCACCTCCTGCTTCTCGTCCAGGGCCAACCGCTCGAGGAGCGGGATCGAGGAGCCCTGCGGATCGATGCCTGCTGCGGCAGAGATCGCCAGCGCACGGGTCTGAGCCTTGTGGGACCTGTTGCGGGCCACGGTCAGCAGGGCGGGCAAGGCCTGTGGGTCGGCAGCTGCCTTGAGGCCGAGCAGTGTGGCCAGGATCGTCTCGCGGTCAGTCGAACGCCGCAGGATCGGCAGTAGATCTGCAGCGCCTCGGGCTGTGTAGCCCAAGCCGATGAGTGCGTAAGGAGTTGCGTGGGGGTTCTGCCGGGAACGACGCAGAACCAAGCGAAGCAACTGCAGGGTGTCCTCTCGGTCCAGCAGCCCGAGCGAGAGGATGGCTGCTCGCTGCACGTCCTCTTGGGGGTCGCGTAGCATTGTCTGGATCGCCGCGAGCACGTCATCCCCAGGGCAGGCAACCTTCCCGAGTGCGATGACAGCCGCCTTGCGGACGTCAGGCTTGGAATCCTTCAGTGCGGCCCTGAGTGCGCCGAGCGCGCGGGAGCGCTCGATGTCGTAGGGCAGAGCGATCGAGCCCCTCGGCAGCTCCAGCTTGTCGGGCAGCAGATGGCTCGTCTTGTGATAGCGGTCACGCTGGAACAGCCACCAGGAAAACCAGCCAGGAGGAGGCCCGCTCGTCGCGGGGATCATCCCGGAAGGGATCTTCTTTCCGGCGAGATTCCGCGGAATCGTGGTGATCGGTGGTTTGGCCCCGCCCGGGCTGATTTTCTTGCCCGACAGCGGTCCCTTGTTGCCGCCTGTGGTGATCGGTTTGCCGCTCTTCGGGTTCTTTCCGGTGGTGATGTTCTTGGGTGTCTTCTTGGGTGTCCTGCCGATCGGCTTTCCTGGGTTTTTCCCCTTGAGCGGTTTTCCGGGGGGCTTTCCGTCGATCGGCTTTCCTGGGTTCTTCCCCTTGAGCGGCGTGCCGCCAGGGTCCTTCGATTTTCCCATCGGGTCGGGCTCGATACTGCGACCGTTCTTGGGGTCGTTCAGCGGGGTCTTGGTCTCGTAGTCTCGCTTCAGGCGTGGCTGTTGCGTTCGTGGAGTGTCGAGTTTCTTGACCTTGCCGCCTGTCTTTGGCGCCTGGCTGTAGTCGACACCCTTGGAGTTACCGGTGGTCCCCCGGCCTGGGGTACCCGCCTTCCGGATGGCGTTCCCGCTCTGTGTCGGGGGAAGCGTGACCCGTGTCGGCGGTATCAAGCTTCACTGGGCGTGGGCTGATGGAAGTGCGTAGAGTGTGGTTGAGGCACAGATCCCAAGAAACAGAAAGCAGTTGCGCAACATCGGGTCTCCCTGGAGCCTGTGGAGGGGTAGCAACCAGAGGTTAGTACACATCAGGCTTCGAGGTCAAGGTTCGTTGGGCAGGGTTTGCGCCGAAATACCGCTAGCAGGCCGATCAGGGTGGCCAGAGCCAGGCAGCCGATGGCCAGCGAGTCGCCGATCCGGGTATAGAGCGTGTTTCGACGGTCGAGGGCGACCCTGCTGGTCAGCAGTCCCCTGACCGACTTGGTCTGGCCCTTGACGGAGAGCACCGAGGCCACTCTGCCATCCGGGTCGATGAAGGCGGAGATCCCTGTGTTGGCTGCCCGAACGAACGCCACCCGGTTCTCGACCGCCCGGAAGACACAGATGGCGACGACCTGATCCAGCTGGGCGCTCTCGCGAAACCAGCCGTCGTTGGTCGGATTGATCACGAATCGAGCTCCTCGTCGCCGCAGGTCCCGGGTTAGCTCGGGGTAGATCGACTCGTGGCAGATGACCGTGCCGTAGGGGACTTTGTTGATCTCGAACATGCCGGAGAGAGCGCCTCGTACGGCGTCTGGCACGTACCCGACCATGTTGCGCACTACCACTGGGATCCAGGGGAAGATGCCTCGTAACGGCATGTATTCTCCCACCGGAACGAGGCGCTTCTTGTCGTAGCGCTTCCCGCTGTTCCCGTCGGGGTCAATCTCTAGCAGGGTGTTGTAGACGACCCAGGGGTCGCTGCGGTCCTGCCTTTCCGGCAACTCCAGGTTGAGTCCGATCAGCAGCGTGGAGTTCGTAGCCCTGGCGAGTTGCCTCAGCAGGTCACGCTCCTCTGCGCCGGTGGTGGGCGATCCGGTGAGCATCGTCTCGGCCCAGACGATCATGTCCGGTCTGGGTCGCTCTCTCGAGGCGGTCAGCGATAGCGCGATGTGGTGGTCGCGCATCTCTCGCGGTGTCATCTGCCTGCCGGGCGCCAAGTTCTTCACCTCCTGTGGGATGTTCCCCTGAATCACGGAGATCTTCGGTCCGACAAGGAACTCGCTCTGGGCCAGTCGGTGGCGACCGTACCAGTAGCTGCCGACCACGCTGATCAGTGCAAGCCCGAAGCCCGCTGTCAGCCAGGTGCGTCCCAGTCTGGGCCAGATCCTCTCCGCGACGAGGTCAGCGATGAGTGCTGCGACGAGCAGCACCAGTAGGCTGACCAGATATGCGCCGCCGATGTCAGCAATCTGGATCAGCGTCAGGTAGGACCACTGGGTGTGGCCGACATAGAGCCAGCCGAGCCCGGTCAGAAACCATGATCGGACCCACTCCAGTCCGACCCAGAGTAATGGGACGAAAAGGAACAGGGGGCCGCCCAGGCGGTCGCGGTAGCGCCGGACGAGCCACCCAATCAGGACGAAATAGAGCGCTAGCGGCTGGACGGTCAGCGCCAGACCGAGTCCGGTCACCTCGGTGATCCACCACAGCCCTCCTGCCTGGTAGACCAGCCCGAAGAGCCAGGAGACGAGTAGCGGCCGCCAGGTCCGCGGGTGGCAGAGCACCAGCAGCCAGGGCACGGGTGCGATCCAGGCCAGGAAGCCGAGGTCGGCGGGATGGTAGCTCAGCACCATCAGGATGCCGCTCAACAGGGCTCCGCCGAGCGCGATCCAGGCAGGCTGTCTAGGGGTTGGAGGTCGCTTATCCGAAGAGGTCATGCCAGATCAACACTTCGACTGTGTCTCCGGATGTCGGTAGTTCGGCGCCGGCCGGCACCACCAACAGGCAGTTGGCCCGCGTCATCGAGAGCATGTCGGAGGAGCCTTGCCAGGCACTGTTCTCGACGATGTTTCCGCCTCGCAGTCGGGCAGGCAGGTACTGCTCGCGCGGGATCGTCCGCCCACCCAGTGGACCCTCCAGGGTGGCCTGGATTCGTGGCAGGTCCAGGTCGTCTCTTCCGGAGAGATGGCGTACCGCGGGAACCCCAAAAAGGAGGAAGACGACGAATCCTGAGACCGGGTTTCCGGGTAGCCCATAGACCAGTGTTTTCCCACGCGTGCCGAACACGGCCGGTTTGCCAGGCTTGAGCGCCACCTTGTCGAAGTGCTTGGTCATTCCCAAATCGGCAAGCACATCCTCGACCAGATCGTAGTCGCCGGCCGAGACGCCACCCGAGATGAGCAGGATGTCGTCCTCCAGCCCTTCTTCGAAAGCCGCCCTCAGTGCGGCAGTGTCGTCGCTGACCACACGCGAACCGCTCCAGACACCACCGTGAGACTCGACCAGTCCTTTCAGGCCGTAGCTGTTGGAGTCGCGGATTTCGCCGGGCCCTGGCATCCGGTCGACAGCCACCAGCTCGTCGCCGGTGGAGATGAAGGTGACCGTGGGCCGTCGGTAGACGGTTGGGTGGTCCTGACCGATCATGGCTAGCAGGGACATCTCGGCTGGCCGGATGGTGCTGCCGGCGGTCAGCAGGACATCACCGCGTGAAAACAGTTCGCCGCGTGGCTGAATGTTTTGGCCCTTGCTGGGAGTATCTCCCAGAGTGACCTTTCCCTGGTCGGTCCGGCTCTTCTCGACCATCACCACAGCGTCGGCCCCTTCCGGCAGCGGAGCGCCTGTCATGATCCGAGTTGCCGTGCCGGATCGCACGGTCTGAGTCGGCAGGCTTCCGGCCCGGACTGTCTCGAGGATCTCGAGCGTGGCTTCCCCATCTGCAAGGTCAGCGGCAAGACGGCTGTCTTGATCGGCGACTCGAACAGC
>CAZANL010000242.1:0-6945 GCA_964486115.1 uncultured Planctomycetota bacterium | reverse complement strand
ATCCACTGGTTGCTGCTCCACGCCTGGAGTCCGCTGGCGATCAAGGAGTTCGCCGGCACTGGCCACCACGATGCTCTGGCGCTACTGTTCCTCAGCCTCTGCCTGTACCTGCTGGCTGCCGAGCGGGTCCGACTGGCGGCTGGCGCGCTGGCCGCGACAGTCCTCTCCAAGCTGTTTGCTCTGGTCCTGCTGCCGCTGCTGCTACGGCGAATGGGGCGGGGCGGTCTGGCGCTGTTCTTGCTGGTCCTGGCGATTGGTCTGCTACCCTTTGCCGATGCCGGTCCAGACCTGGTCTCGGGGCTGACCACCTTCGGCAAGCAGTGGGAGTTCAACGCCGGTCTGTACAGCCTGCTGGCTATCCCACTCGGTCCACGCGGCGCCCGGGCGGCCGCCGCCGCCCTTCTGCTGGCGCTTGCCGGGTTCTGCTTCTGCCGCGAAGAAACAAGCTTGCCGATTCTACTGGATCGTCTGCTCGGCATGCTGGCACTCCTGCTGCTGCTCTCACCGGTTGTCGATCCCTGGTACGTCACCTGGCTGCTACCCCTGCTCGTCGTCCGCCCCTTCGGCCCGCTGATTGCCTGGACCGGTCTGGTAGCCTTGCATTATTGCTACTTCATCCAGGACGCTGACCAGTGGTGGATCCGCCCCCTGCAGTACCTGCCACTGTATGTCTACTTGGCTCTGGAGGGGTGGCGCTGGTGTCGCAGATCGGGTATTGTACGCCCAGCGGGTAAATAAAGAGGATTGGAGCAATGACACACAACACACGATATCTAATGACTTTGGCGATCTGCTGCCTGTTGATGACCCCCTCGTTCGCAGACGAGGGCGCGGAGAAGCGGGGATTCGAGCCGAAGCTGACGCCGATCACCTTCAAGTTGACATACAAGTCAGATGCACTGAAGGTGGAGAACCCGGCCGAGAACCTCGGCGACCTGACCCAACAGATCAAGCTCGACCTGCAGCTGAAGAAAAAACTGCTGACGGTGTGGGTCCTGCCCAACCAGCAGCTCATGCTGAACCAGCTCGCCAAGGGCCTAGCCTCGATTCACAAGACGGTCAAGATCACCAACTCAATCGTGATCGGCAAGGTCACCGTTGCGCTGACCGACTCTCCCAAGCGACTGAAGGTGCTGAAGCTCTGGCGATCGCTGCAGAGCAACAAGGTGGTCAAGAGCATCCCCCGACCCGACCAACGCAGCGGCAAGAATCTGGAGATGACGATCATTTCTCCGGGGTTGACCCTGACCAAGCTACGCCTGACCGTGGCCAAGGCGATCGACTGGCGGAAACGCACGGACCCCATCGCCGACGTCACATGGCGAGGTCCGGTGACCAAGAAGGATGGCGACAGGGGCTCTGGCGGCCGCAAGCGTAAAAAGAAGGGCAGCGGCGGCGGAGAGTAACGCCAAAACTGACAGGCGGAGGATCAACGGAGCCTCCGCCTTCCCAGCCAGTATTCAACTCGCCTCGAATCGACCCGCTGAATCTACGCCGACACGCAGACCCCTTTCGGCCCTTCCGTTCGGTGGGCGCGCGCCGGCGCCAACCCGAGGTACTCCTGCAGCGTGAAGCTGTCGACCTGGATCAGGTCCTCTCGAGCGGCGAGCGCGTCGCGCAGCTGGGCAGCTTCCGCTGCATCGATCAGGCCCGACTCGACCGCCGGATCGATCAGCTCGAACAGCGGAGCCTCGGCCAGCGTTTCATCCTTGATCGCCTTGCGGAGCTTGGCCACCACTGGCCGGCTCTCCCAGACCAGCTGAAACGTGTGCTCCATTCGTCCCGCTGAATCGCCGGTATCCTGCGACAGGTAGACCCCCTCGGTCAGCCTGTCACGCTGCGCGCTGGGCTCGCGCATGATCCGCGCCAATCGCCCGCCGAGTCGATCGCTTGGCGGGTTGCCGATGCGCTGAATTCTGGCCCAGAAGCACAGCGGGCCCCTCAGCAGCATGCCGATCATACCCCGCTTGAAGTTCATCAAGATTCCCTCGAAGGCGAACTGGATCTCGTGCAGGCTGGTCTGCAAAGCCCAGTCGACCAGCGGCAGATCCTCGGCCCGACGACCCTCAGCCTCGAAGCGCCTGAGACAGGCGAACCCCAGATACATCCAGGAGATGGCATCAGCAAAACGCCCGGCCTGCTTTTCCGCTCTCTTGAGCTGGCTGCCGTACCCCAGCATCGCCAGATCGGTCAGCACAGCGAAGCAGGCGGAAGCCCAGCTCAGCTTACGGTAGTACCTGGCGGTGGGCCCGCTCACCGGAGATCGGACCAGCCTACCCCTGAACAGACTGTGCCACCCCGCCCGCAGCAGATTGCCAGTACTGAACCAGAGGTGGCCGAACAGCGCCTTGCGCAAGGCGCTCGGATCCTCTGCGATCAAAGCATCCAGTTCAGCCTGTGCGTACGGATGCCCGCGCACGGCCCCCTGACCGAAGATGATCAACGTTCGGGTCAGGATGTTGGCTCCCTCGACCGTGATGCTGATGGGCGCGCCTGCATACCCTTCGGCCAGCTGGTTGCGCGGCCCCTTGCAGAGCCCCGCACCGCCCATGATGTCCATGGCGTCACTGACCATCTGACGAGACATCTCGGTCATCTGGTATTTCATGATAGCCGAGATGACCGACGTCTTGTGTCCGGCGTCGACCGCTCCACAGGTGTAGACCCGGGCGGCATTCATGATGTAGTTCTTGCCCGCGATCCGCGCCAGTGGCTCCTCGATGCCCTCCAGCTTGCCAATCGGCAGGCCAAATTGCTCGCGAACCGCGCTGTAGGCACCAATCAGCCGGGTCATCTGCTTGGCGCCGCCCGCGGCGTTACCCGGCAGGGATATCCCTCGCCCGGCCGACAGGCAGTCCATCAGCATCATCCAGCCTCGCCCCGCATATTCCGCCCCACCGATGATCTGGTCGACCGAGATCTCGACCCCATCACCCTGCGTCGGCCCGACCTCGAACGGGATCCCCATCGCATCGTGCCGCCGCCCGATCTGTACGCCAGGCAGGTCGGTCGGCACCAGCGCGCAGGTGATGCCCAGCTCGGTTCCTCGCCCCAGAAGGTTCTGCGGGTCGCGTAGCTTGAAGGCCAATCCCAACAAGGTCGCGATAGGAGCTAGCGTGATGTAGCGCTTGTTCCAGGTCAGCCGGACCTTGAGGCTCCCGTCGGACGCCTCGAAGACCACACCCGATGAGGTCATCGCCGCGGCGTCGGAGCCAGCTCCCGGCTCTGTAAGTGCGAAACAGGGCAACTCTTCTCCGCTGGCCAGCCGAGGTAGGTAGTGTTCTTTCTGGTACGCGGTCCCATAGTGCAACAGCAGTTCGCTGGGCCCCAGAGAGTTGGGAATCACAACCAAGATCGCCACCGGCAAGGAGCGCGAGCAGAGCTTCCCGAGCACCCCGCTGGTCGCCAACCTGCTGAAACCCAGGCCGCCATATTCCCGAGGGACCATCAGCCCCATCAGCTTCTCGGACTTTATCTTGTGCCAAACCTCCTCAGGAACCTGCCGGGTGCGGTAGATCTGGTAGTCATCGATCATCGCACACAGTTCCTCCACCGGGCCGTCGAGGAATGCCTGCTCCTGCTCTGTCAGATGCGGATAGGACTCGGCCAGCATCTTGTCGAAATCCGGCTTTCCGGAGAAGAACTCCCCGTCGACCCAGACCGTGCCAGCCGCCAAGGCCACACGCTCGGTTTCTGACATATACGGGATCATGTCCAGGGCCTTAAGGCGCCTGATCAGGAATGCAAACATAATGCCCTCCACGGCTTATGGTATGCCGCACCGCATCTAGCGCGCTGCGTCACAACCCATGTCTACCATCCGCCAAAGATTTGTCAAGTTCGCGTGATATTATGCCCCGGACACCGGATCCGGCTGCCGCCTGGCCGCGACTGAGTTCCTGCTGCTCAGCGCAATCTCACACGGCGCCAAGAATCCGATCGCCGGACTCGACCATCGGGGGCCGCATACAGGAGGGAAACAGCAATGATGCTCGACCGGCGTGACTTCAACGCGATGGTTCTCGCTGTGATGGGCGGACTGCTCAGCGGAGCGAACCTCGGCTGCACAAGCACCCGCAAGCGGCCCAGAAACGTGAGAAACATGCCTGCAAGGGCCTCAACAGCTGCAAGGGGCTAGGCGGATGCCGCACCCCAGCACACGACTGCCGGGCCCAGAACAGCTGCAAGAGCAAGGGGGGCTGCGCGACCGTGGCCAACGACTGCAAGGCCCATGGTGGCTGCAAGGTCAAGGACCGTCATGCCTGCAAGGGAAAGAACGACTGCAAGGGCCAGGGCGGCTGCACCGTCGGCCATGGTAACTGAGATGATCCCCAACAAGTGGGACCTGCCGGACCTCGGCCTGGGGCTCGGACTACGCACCGTCCACTACGATCACATTCTCGGATCCTGGCCCGAGGTGGACTGGTTCGAGATCATCTCGGAGAACTTCATGCGCACCGCCGGGCGCCCCCTGTGGGTTTTGGACCAGATCGCGGAGCGCTATCCGATGGTGATGCACGGGGTATCGCTGTCGATCGGTAGCACCGATCCGATCGACTTCGAGTACCTCCGGCTGCTCAAGGCGCTGGCCGAGCGGATCGACGTGGCCTGGCTCGGTGACCACATCTGCTGGACCGGAGTGGCAGGCCGAAACGGGCACGACCTGCGGCTTATCCCCTATAACGAAGAAACCCTATCCCACGTCGTCGATCGAGTCAGGGTCGTGCAGGACTACCTGGAGCGCCCGCTGGTCCTGGAGAACGCCTCGACGTACCTGACCTTCGCGGCATCGAACATGCCAGAGGAGGTCTGGATACGGGAAATGGCCGAACAAGCCGACTGCGCCCTGCTGCTGGACGTCAACAACGTCTACGTCAACTGCCGCAACCACGACCTGGATCCGTGGGAGTACCTCGGCCAATATCCGTATCAGCGGGTCGTCCAGATCCACCTCGCTGGGCACACCGATAAAGGAACCCACTGCATCGACACCCATAACGATCACGTGATCGACGAGGTCTGGGACTACTACGGCTTTGTCCACCAGCGAAGCGGCGGCAGATCCACATTGTTGGAGTGGGACGACGACATCCCCGAATTCGGGTTGGTACACGACGAGGTGCTCAAGGCTCCAGCGTTTCGTCGCACAGCCGAATCGCCCAATGTCCGATAATCCAAGCCACCTGGAGCAGATCCAGCGGTGGATGCAGGAGCGAATCAGCCACCCGGACGGGGTGGCGAGTGGTGACGGAGCTCCAGAGATCGACCAGATCGTCCGTCCCTCCCGCCAGATGTCGGCAAAACAGCGCCTGCAGGTCTACCACGACTCCGACTTCGTGCGCCTGATCGACGTGATGGCCGAGGAGTACCCCACCACGAGACAGGTGACGGGGCAGGAGCGGTTTACTCAACTGTGCCATGAATACGTCATCACCCACCCACCTACGAGCTGGACGCTGGCCGACCTCAGTATTCACTTCCCCAACTTCCTGCGGGAGCAAGCCAGCCAGGTGCCCCACCGAGAACTCGTCACCGACATTGCTCGAGTCGAGCGGGCCATGGAGGACATTTTCGATGCGCCGACCAAGACACCCATCGGCGTGCACGACATGCTGGCCATCCCGCTCGACTCGTGGCCGTCAGTGCGGCTCGAGCTGAGTCCGGCACTGGCCTTGTTCGAGCTGGGCCACCCAGTCAACGCAGTTATCACGGCCGTCCGGGAGGGCCGCTCGATGCAGTTGCCCCGCCCCAAACCATCGTGGATCGCGGTCTGGCGCAAGAACCACACGGTCTGGCGCAAGCAACTGGACAGCCAGGCCCAGTACCAGCTACTCAGCGAAATCAGAGACGGCCGGACACTGGGCGAAGCGCTGGATGTCAGCGCGACCCTGCCCGGCATCGATCTGGAGCAGCTCATAACCGAGCTGAGAGCCTGGTTCGAAGAGTGGGCCCGAGAAGCGTGGTTCTGTTCGCTTAGAAGCCCATCGTCCTGCTGATCCGGTTCGATCCTCGCGACATGCTGCCCCCAAGAAAAGAGAGCGACCCATGAGTTTCAACGGATGGCTAGGAATGCACCCCGGGGACGAGCCCCATACAATTATTCTCGACACAAGACCCGAGCATCAGATTATGCCCGGGATGATCCATTTTGCCGTGCTGACCACCCTCTGCGAGGTCTCTGCAGCCAGGGCAGCCGAGGCTAATGTCGTCCCGGCATCGGTCACCGTCCACCTGCTCTCGCCCGCCAAGCCTGGCCGCTTGACCGCCAAGGGGACCTTGATTGGCAAGGGCCGCCGCCTGGTCATCGCCGATGGCGAGGTTTTTCAGGGCGAGAAGCGCGTCGCCAGGGCCGTCGTCACTTTCGCCGTGATGGGCAGCTAGATTCGGTACCCGGCCCCCGGAGGCAGGGCCGATCGTGGTCGCCGACTCCCCCCACGAGGCCAGACGTTACCGTTTGGTAGCATCTTTCCCAAACGGTAACCTGGCAGAAGATGGCGACCCAGGGAGGATAAGCCATAACCACCTTTACAGCGGTTACTTAAATTTTATACGGCATTCTGCACTATATGGCACAGGGGTTGCACATTAGCCGAGCATAGGAAAGCAAATCGCAGCCGTCACCCGCTGAACTGGAGCAAAAAGATGAAGAACCTAGTCTACCTGGCGATCGTCGCAGCCCTCGCAATGGGCTTTGTCGCGGTCGAAATGGGCTACACCTGACCTCCTCCCGGCATCGGTCATCTGTTAGATGACGAAGCAGGCCCTCCCGGTAGTGGCGATCCGAGCGGTGGCGGCACCGATCCATCCTATACCAATCAATACACCCCCCCCGGTGACGGTGGCGGTGGCGGCGGCGACCCGAGTGGCGGCGGCGGCGGCGACATCGGTAGCGGTGGCGGCGGCGGCGACGCGGGCAAGTCTGATGGTGACGACAGCAACAACGCT
>CAZANL010000241.1:5386-6955 GCA_964486115.1 uncultured Planctomycetota bacterium | reverse complement strand
AAGCATACGACCCGCGCCAGCGACCGTTCTACGAGCTGGCGATCTCGAAACCGGGCATCCATTGGACCGAGCCCTACCCTTTCTGGGAAGGCCGCCCGGGAATCACCTGCACCACATCGATCCCGGGCCGCTACGACGATGTGATCGGCGTACTCACCGTCGGACTCAAGACCGTTCAACTCGTGCCAGCCGTACGTGGCGACGAAACTCACAGCATCGTCGTGTTCACCCAGAAAAACCAGGTCGTGGCCCTCAGCCCCGAGACCCTCCTCGGCCGCTCCAAGAAGCTGATCGCCGGTTCCGGCAGTGATGCCCTGCTGGTCACCATCGACGAGGTCCCCGCACCACTGATCCAGGCATTCGCCGAGGCACTCGGCAGCGACCGGTCCCCCAGGGAGTTGGATTTCGTGCACAAGAGGACGCAGTATCGTGCCAGCTTGCGTTCGAGCGAAGCCGGGGGACTCCCACTGCACGTCGGGATCATCCTGCCCACGAAAGGCTGATCCAGCCCACGGCTGTTGGAATCGGCGGGCAGAGCTCAGCCGGTGATCTGGAAAGATCTCCCCCTGCGCCGCTGGCGGTCGAGCAACCGCCTGGAGTAAGTTCGTGGCGCCGGCCCACATCCGCACCCGCCGCTCTGCGCCCCCCCGATCCAACCGAACAGCCTGGGGCAATAAATAGAAAACGTGGTACCCTGGCCGGCTCATCCAACGGAGAAATTCCATGGCCATCCAGCCTGCGCAGCGCATCGCGTCACTGTCCGAATACGCCTTTGCGGCAGTCGACGCCAAGGTGACCGAGCTCAAAGAAAAGGGCATCGCGCCGATCGACTTCGGGGTCGGCGATCCGATCGACCCCACCCCCGAGCTGGTCAGACGAGCCTGCCAGCAAGCAGTCGACCAGCGCGCCACCAGCGGCTATCCCAGCTACATCGGCGCACCGGAGTATCGCCAGGCCGTGTCGGAGTGGAACGCCAAGCGGTTCGATGTCTCGCTCGACCCAGCAACCGAGATCTGTGCCACCGTCGGCTCGAAGGAGGCGGTCTTCAACGTCGCCCAAGGGGTCGTCGATCCAGGCGATCTGGTGCTCGTCACCTCGCCGGGTTATCCACCAGCGACGCGTGGCACCCTCTTCGCCGGAGGCGAGGTCCACGTGCTTGCACTGACACCGGCGAACAACTTCTTGCCCGAGCTGGATCGCATCCCAACCGAGGTGGCGCAGCGAGCCAAGATGCTGTGGATCAACTACCCCAACAACCCGACAGGTCGGGTCGCTCCGGACAGCTTCCTGGAACAAGCCGTCGCATTCTGCCGCGAACACGACATCCTCCTCGCGTCGGACGAGGCCTATACCGAGATCTACTTCGACAAGCAACCCTCGTCGGTCCTCCAGTTCGGGCGGGAGGGCATACTCGTCTTCCAGTCCCTCTCGAAGCGAAGCTCGATGACCGGGTATCGCATCGGCTGGGTTGCCGGTGACGAGGAGCTGGTCTCGGTCTTCAAGAAGGTCAAGACCAACATCGACTCCGGCACACCGACCTTCATCCAGGATGCCGCGATCGCCGCGCTC
>CAZANL010000241.1:0-5376 GCA_964486115.1 uncultured Planctomycetota bacterium | reverse complement strand
GACGCACGTTGCCGAGGCGCGCGATCGATATCGCGCCAAGGGGGACCTGATGGTCAAGGCATTGACCGAGGCCGGTCTGCCCGAGTGCCGTCCCGAAGGGACCTTGTACCTCTGGCAGCGCACCCCCGAGGGAATGACCTCGACCGATTTGGCTCTGCGCTTGCTGGACCCCGCGGTGGCGGTCGTCGCGACGCCCGGGGAGTGGATCAGCGTTCCCGGCGCGGACGGCGTCAATCCGGGCGAGGGCTTCATCCGCTTCGCGCTGGTGCCGGACATCGAAGACTGCCGCCTCGCCGCAGAACGCATCGCGGCGGTCCTGTCCTGATCTTGCACCGCACCACAAATCACCGGGATTGACCAATGACCACTTCCTTCAAGGTCGGAGAGATCGAGATCAGCACGACCGGCCCGCTGTTCCTGATCGCGGGCCCGTGTGTGATCGAGGATCGACCGGGACACGCTCTCGAACTGGCCCAGCGCATTGCCGAGATCTGCCTGGCCGAACAGATGCCTTTCATCTTCAAGGCCTCCTACGACAAGGCAAACCGAACCTCCATCTCCAGCTACCGCGGGCCCGGACTGGAGAAGGGGTGCGAGGTTCTGGCCGATATCAAGGCGCAGCTCGGCGTTCCGCTGCTGACCGACATCCACGAACCGAGCCAGGCCGCACGTGTCGCCGCCTACGGGGTCGACATCCTGCAGATCCCGGCCTTCCTCTGCCGTCAGACCGACCTGCTGGTCGCCGCGGCCGAGACGGGGCAGGCAGTGAACATCAAGAAGGGGCAATTCGTCGACCCGGGAGCCCTCGGATCAGCCGTGGAGAAGGTTCGCGGCTCCGGGAACAGCCGGATCATGCTCACCGAGCGCGGATCCTCCTTCGGCTATCATCTGCTGGTCAACGATATGCGAGCGATCCAGATCATGGGGGATTTCGGTGTGCCAGTGGTCTACGATGCCACACACTCGGCACAGCACCCCCCCACGGGCGGTCCGGTCACCGGCGGTGACCGGAAGTTCGTCCCACTGCTCTCTCGCGCAGCCGTCGCCGCCGGCTGTCACGGGGTCTTTCTCGAGGTGCACGAGGATCCGGACAGCGCACCTTCGGACAGCCAGAACATGTTGCAGCTGGATCAGCTGGCCCCCCTCTTACGGCAGCTCAAACGGATCCACAGCGCGGTATCGCCCGAGCCGAGCAGCAGTTGACGCCCCCCGGCACGCCGGCCCCTGGCCGGCGCCACGCCAGGATTCCGGGCACCGGACGGACAGCCCTTCCGCGAGGAGCAGTTACTCGCCGCTAAGGCCAGCACTCTCACGGTGCGCAACCCTGCGGGAGCCAGAGCCCGCACCTTGAGATCGACTATTTTGTACAATCCCCCGCATGGAGATCGCCTCCGACTTTCACGGCCCGGTCGGCCTGTTCCCTCTTCCCAACGTCGTGCTCTTCCCGGGCGCATTGTTACCGCTACACATCTTCGAACATCGGTACCGACAGATGGTCAGCGATGCGCTGGACTCGGAATCGCTGATCATCATGGCCTTGCTGGCTCCCGGATGGGAAGCCGATTACTACGGTCAGCCGGCCGTGCACCCCGTCGCAACGGTGGGCCGAATCGTTCAGCACCAGCCCCTCCCTGACGGTCGCTCGAACATCCTCCTCGAAGGACTCACCCGGATCCGCCTGGAACAAGAACATGCCCCAGCACCCTACCGGCGCGCCTCGATTCACGTTCTTCACGACATCCTGGCCCCGGAGACCCTACCCCAGGCCAGTCGGCTGGCCCAGCTGATCCACGAGCAGATGCTCCAGTTGATGTTCGTTTCGCTCGACATGATTGGCGCCACCCCGCCCGTCCCTGGCGAGGTCATGAGTCCGGGCCGTTACTTCGACAAGACAACGACCGCCCTGAGAATCGCACCCAAGGTCAAGCAGGCCGTACTCAACGAGCCAGACATCCTCCAGCGTGGACGGGTATTGCATCATGTCCTGGGCCAGGTGCTGACAGCGGCCGCCCAAGGCCCCGACCTGCCCAAACCGCCAGAGCAGGGGCTGCCGCCGAACCAGAACTAGCCTGGATCTCCAGTCACCCCCCCAAATCTCGATGCGGGTGACCCTTACCGGTTGACTCATCCCCAACACGAGGCCACACTCACGCCATGCTCGAAGCGCGCGACCGGATCTTCATCTATCTCCGAGTGAGTTCCATGACTGGCGAGCTGGCCCGCAGCAAGGTACGTGAGCTGGCTGGCCTGGGAAACGCGCTCGCGGACCTGTCGGGTGAGCTCCTTTCCAAGGAGGAGATTACGTCGTGCGGGACCCTACGCTTCGATTACGTCGAGGCAGACACCCACCAGCCGCT
This sequence comes from uncultured Planctomycetota bacterium, assembly GCA_964486115.1. GTDB lineage: Bacteria > Planctomycetota > JACQVV01 > JACQVV01 > CAZANL01 > CAZANL01. Next base: position 3,019 of record CAZANL010000241.1, on the reverse strand, counting down.
GATCTCGATGTTTACCGATGCTGAACGAATGGAGCAGGTCGTGGCTGGACGGATCCCCCCTCGATACCAACGGCGCATGCTCAACGACCCGCCCAGGATCGACCTGGCCAGCTTCGAAAAACGGGCCGGCCGGGAACTGGATCCGACGGCGCGCCAGGATCTGGGTGAACACCTGAGGCTCCCCTCCTGGAACGTGCTGGAGTTGATCCAGGCCAATCTCGCGCCGGACGGCTCATTCGAAATCCGCCTGCCCCTGGAATGAGGCTGGACCAGGCTGGCGGTTGGTCGGCCTGGCGTCGGACACGAGGCAAACAGCGCAGCCAGGGCCATCCGCCCGCACGGGTTCTGTCGGCAGTCGTTGTTTTGCTGGGTCCCTGAAACCGGTCAGCCCGTCGCGATGTAGTAGATGGAGAACAAGACCGCCCAAACTACCAGCGAGGACCCCATGCGACACATCACGCGCCTGTTTGCGGGCCTGCTAGCGGCCTGCCTGCTGTCAGCGCCCACGTCGGCCGAATCGATCGCCCAATACTTGCCGCAGGACACTCCGGTCCATCTGTCTTTGAGCAGCGGCAAGGAGATCAGGACCGCGCTGAAACGAGTCTCGATCGCGCGACTGCTGCAGGAAAAAGAAGTCCAGCTGCTGATCGACGACATCATGACCAGCGTGGGCCCCTCGATCGACCAATTCGAGAAGGATCTGGGGCTGACCTACGACCAGTTGTTCAGCCTGATCGAAGGAGAGGTGACCATCACCGTGACCGGCTTCTCCGCCTCGAAGAACCCGGTGGCGGACCGGATCCTGATGACGGCCGAGGTGGGCGACCAGAAAGCGACCTTCAAGAAGGTGCTGGCCTGGCTCAAGGACAAGCTCAAGCAAACCGACCAGAGAGCTCGATTTGGCAGCTACTCGCTCAAGCAGTGCGAGGTCCAGACGATCCGCATCACCGACGCCACGATCTCCACCGCCTTCTACCGCGGCCGGTTGTTCGCGAGCACCGACAGCACAGCGCTGGCCGAACTGATCTCCAAGTTCGACGAGAAGCCAGCGGGAGGGCTGGCCACCAAACCACTCTACAAGCGGCTGAAGCAGGAGGTCACACGAGGACAGCCGGGTCTTCACCTCTACGTCGATGTGGGGGGCATCCTCGGTAGCCTGCTCAGGGGACCGGGCGCCGCCAAGCCCCGGGAGCTTCTGACAACCTGGGGAGTGGACCAGATCCAGGCCGTGGCTATCGGCAGCACGATCAGCAAACGTGGATTCGTCGAGCGGCTCTACGTTCACGCGCCGCAGGCGACTCGCGGCCTGTTCAGTATCGTCCAGTCACTCCCCGACGCAGATCGAGATATCGTCAAGCTGCTGCCAGAGAAGACCTTCCTGTTTCAGGTCGGCGCGCTCAACCCGCTGGAGACCTGGCTGGCCTATCTCGACTTCGTTCAACTGGTGGCACCCGAGAAGTACAAGAAGGGCTACCAATCGCTGTACCGATTCGAGCGGTCAATCGGGATGAAGCTGCCGCAGCTACTCAAGACCTTGGGCAAGCGGTTCGCCTTCTACGCCACGATGCCCAGGCACGAGGGGCTGACGCCCGACATCGTGCTTTTACTCGAAACACAAGACCCACAGCAACTCAGGGGCACACTGAACGCTCTGATCCAGCGGTTGACCCGGGCGGGCCCCGATTTTCCGGCATTCGACATCCGCAAGATCCCTTTCGACAACGGCCACTTTCACTACATCAACCTCAGCCGCCTGGGAGGACAGCAAGTCATCGCACCCTCTTTTGCCATTCGTGGCAAGTGGTTCATCTTGGCCGAGAACCCGATCAACCTGAAGGCGGCATGGATGAACCTGGATTCCGACAAACGAAAGAGCATGGCCGATAGCCAGCGATTCAAGCTGATCAGCGCCGAGCTCTCCCCCGGCTGGGGCTCGCTGGGCTATCTGGATGCAGGCCGTGCGCTGGTGGCCGTCTACGAGACGCTCGGCCCGCTGTTTCAAGCACTTATCCCCAAGGGGGACGTACCGTTCGAGCCGGCGCTGATCCCGATGCCCCAGACGATCGCCAAGCACCTCTACGGAATCGGCTGGGCAACCTACAAGACCCGCGACGGAGTGCGGATCGAACTTGCCAGCCCGATCGGTGCCGTTCCGCTTGTGCTCGCGGCAGGCATCGGAAACACCCTGTCTCAGCTGGTTCGCAAGCAGCGCCAGGCCTATGCGCGAAAGACACAGGCCACTCCGCAGATCTCCTTCAACTTCAAGAACATGCCGCTGACCCAGGCCCTGGACCAGATCGCCCGAACATCGGGGGTGACGATCATGTACACCCGCAATGCGGTCAAGGGGGTCGCCGTCAGCGGTCAGGTCAAGCAGGTTGCCCTGGGCCAGGCAATTGCCAGGCTGCTCCCTCCCCAGCTGGCCTATCGCATCCGAGAGACTCCGAGCGGCAAGACACAGGTGGTCGTCTACAAGGCGGCAATCTCGGGCGACCAGAAAAAGACGCAGGAGCGTTCCCGATGAGCGGACCTGCCGTCTCGCAAGCCTGGAGGCCGCTACCGACCAGCCGCTGGAGCCGCAAGATGGCAGCCCATCTGCTGCGCCGCGCCGGCTTTGGCGGCACACCGGACGACCTGGACCTGGCCACTCAACGCGGGATGAAGGACACCGTCGCCTGGCTGGTCGACATCGGGGAGGGGCGGGACACACTGGACACGGTCGCACGAAACCTCCATACGATGTTCAGCCGAGACACACGCGCCGTCCTGCGCGGTCGCTGGATCTTCCGGATGATCAACACGCCACGACCGCTCGAGGAGAAGCTCACGCTGTTCTGGCACAGTCACTTTGCCACCAGCCTGGCCAAGGTGCGCAGCGTGAATATGATGAGGAAGCAAAACGAGACGCTGCGCCGGCATGCGCTGGGTCCGTTCCGCAACCTGCTAGGGGCGATCTCACGCGACCCCGCGATGATCCGCTGGCTCGACAACGAGCGCAACCGGAGGGGCCAGGCCAACG
>CAZANL010000240.1:0-6980 GCA_964486115.1 uncultured Planctomycetota bacterium | reverse complement strand
TGGGGCTGCGCTGGCTGTTCACCGGTACCTTCAACCTGGGGGGAAGCAGGCTGCCTTTCGGACGGAGCGCGGCCATTCCGGTGTTGACGATGATCGCCTGTGGTGCATTCGCCCCCTCCGTCAGCTCCAGGCATTATCGGAGCCAGGAGAAGAAGATCTGGGAGCGTGCAGAGCGTGATGTGGAGCCCAGCCGCCTCAGGTACACCTACAAATCGAAAATCCGCGAGCCGTTTCGCCGCAAGGAGTATCCGTATCAGTTGATGCTGCTCGACGCTCGGTCCGCCGGTCAGGAGAAGAACATCAGGCGTCTGCGCTGGGTGATCGGACAGATCGCCAAGCAGCCGGAGCAGGAACAGGTCGCCTACCAGCCGGCGTTGGCCGAGGCTACCGGCAGGTTGAAGAAGATCTACTCCGATGCGCTGGCCAGGCTCGGGAGCACTCCTGAGAAGACGGCGGACAAGAAGCGCAAGCCGGTCGACGATCAGCTGCGAGCCGCGTTCAAATTGATCTTGGACGACCTGGCCCGTTCGCCTTCCGCCACCGTGTATGTGGCATTCAACAACGCCTCGGACCTCAAGGCGAATCCTCGGGCTGAGGTCATGCTCAAGGCGCTGCGGACCCGGCAAGGAAAGGGGCCGGTCATTGCTCAAGGGGACGCTTTTTCCAAGACCCACGACAGCAAACGGCGGAGCACCTTTCTCAAGGCCATGCGGGAGGCGTTCTCGAAGATATTCGGTGCCGAGCTGCTGACGCTCAAGGCGCTTGGGGCCGGCGGTGAGCGGAAGGGTCAACTGATCTTCGCCGTCGGGTCGGAAGTCCGGCGCTCTCCGACCTACTTCACGCTCAAACGGAAAGGTAAGCTGATCGGCTATCTTTTCGGGTTGATGGTGATCTGGGATTTCAGCGTATACGATCGGCAGGGTAAGCTGCGCTACAAGTCACCCCGGCTGTTCAGCCAGCCAGCGAACAGCATCCGTATTCAGCGGAAGGTGAGTGACCCGCCGTGGGCGCCCTACAGCATCATGATGGATTCGGCGTACTACAATTACAGCCGGGTCGTGATCATGCGCTTCGGATTGACGCCCCCCGCCGTGAGGCAGGTGTTCAGCTTTCGGTAGGAGTGTGCCGGGCCACCCAGTGACCCAGGACCGCGAGTTGCCAGGTGACCATGTCGGGTGCCGCGGGAGGATGGACCACCGGGCAGTTTCCCGCAAGTGCACGTAGTCCCTGGTCCACGAAATTGGATAGCGGGCCCCGCATCCATTCGCCCATCGGCAGGCTGAAAGGTCGCTTCCTCGGGGCCCTGGGGATTTCGAGAAGTTGCATGGCCGCCGCTGAGAGTAACGGCTTGGGCTCTCTGCGTGTGCTGCCCGCCGCGGTATCACACGCGAGGCAGAGGCCGACCAGCTCGTGATCGAGGAAAGGTACGCGTAGCTCGAGCCCGTTGGCCATGCTCATTGCGTCGGCGTCCCTCAGCAGCACGCTTCGCATGTAGCCGGTCAGTTCGAGCAGGCTCGAACGCGTCGTGAAGGAGGCGGCGTCACGGAAATCCTCGCCCAGCGGTACATCGGTTCCGTGGCCGGCGCGCGCCAGTTCAGCTTGCGGCCACAGGGCCCGCAAGCTGTGGTAGCGATCACGGTAACGAATGCCTCTGCGCGTCATCTCTGCTGCACGGGCGCCGCGGTAGCCTCCTCCGGCCAGCAGTTTGCGTAGCCATTGCGGGAGCAGCCCCAGCAACGGTGCACGTCGGTGAGCCCACGGAAGGTCCCAGAAGCTCGGGTAACCGCCGAATAGTTCGTCCCCTCCCAGACCGGAGAGAACGACCTTGACTCCGGTCTGGGCCACAGCGCGTGACACGAGGTAGGTGTTCAGGCCGTCGATCGTCGGCAGGTCCATCGCAACTACCGCGTCTGTCACCTGCTGGGTCACCGTCTCTGGTTCTAGCAGAATCAGCTGGTGGTCCGTGGCCTGTTTGCGCGCGATGGCCTCCGCTTCGGCCGATTCGTCCAGGGGGCTTCCGCGAAATCCTAGGGTGAAGGTGCGCAGCGGACGGTCGCTCTCCGCCGACGCCAAGGCGGTGACCAACGAGGAGTCGATCCCGCCGCTGAGGAAGGAGGCGACCGGCACGTCTGACAGCAGGTGTTCTCGCACGGACTGCCGCAGCGCCGCCTCGACCGACTGCTCTGCTCGGCCGCTGATCTGTGCGATTGTCTCCTCTGGCCGCCAGTAGGTCTTGCGAACCAGAAATCCGTCGCTGTTCAGCTCGAGCCACTGTCCGGCGGGAAGCGAGACCACGTGCTGGATCAGCGTCAGTGGTTCGGGGACCGAGCCGTAGCGTAGATAACCTCCGACACCCCGGCGGTCGATTCGAGCTGGGACCATATCCGATGCCAGCAGCGCTCGCACCTCTGAGGCAAACAGGAAGGCGTTCTCGTCGCGGTAGTAGTAGAACGGTTTGATGCCGAGTCGATCTCGCGCGCACCAGAGTCTGTGCTGTTCGGCATCAAAGATGGCGAAGGCGAACATGCCGCGCAGGTGCTCCAGGCATCCAGGACCCCAGCGGGTGTAGGCCGCCAGCACGGTCTCGGTGTCGGAGCCTGAGCGCCAGGGGTGATCTAGCTGGCTGCGGATCTCCAGGTGATTGTAGATTTCACCGTTGAGTACGATCCAGTTCCCCGTTCGGGGGTCCTGCATCGGCTGGTGTCCCGCCTGGCTGGGATCGAGGATCGCCAGTCGGGTGTTGGCCAGCCAGATCCGACCATCTTCGGTGATCGCCTCGGCTCCCTGGTCATCCGGGCCTCGGTGAACCAGGGCGTCTACCATTTTGGCGACGGCCGCACCAAGAGCTTGTCGGTCGGCATCGCGATTCGCGATGATCCCCGCTATCCCACACACGTGTCGGTTCCTGCCAGGGCTGAACTCATCGGGTTATCCAGCCAAACCTGTGGCGACCAGCGGCTCGACAATGTGCATTCCCGGCTCAAATCAGCGGCGGAAGTCGCCTCGGGAAACAGGTCTGGTCGGTGCCTCATCCACTCGATGATAGAGTGCGGGGGAAACGGAGTAAAGTGCATCCCGCACGGACTGATCCCGGGACGTGTCGGTAGAACGAGGTGTTGTTCGCCCGCGACCGGGGAATGTGGGCGGCAGCCGAGCTTTCGTACGGCCTGGCAAATAAGTGGTGGATAGCGAAATTATCTTGGCTCGGGTGTCAGAGCGCATCGGAAGCCCAGGTCAGGGCGCGAGAGCTCGGGTCTGAATGCGTCGGTGTGCGCGTTCCGGAGCTCCGCGGGAGGAGAAGCGAAACCACCTCCGCGGATGATGCGGTGGTCGGGTGCCAGCAGATGGCGGTCGTCGACCCACTCCCAGACATTGCCGGCCATGTGGATCAGGCCATAGGGCGTCTGTGTGTATCGCGTATCGTTTGCCGCCACAGGAGTGTCGGGCAGGCTGGAGCCAGCCACCCAATGATGGGCCAGGCCTGCTTCGTGCGTGGGTCCCCAGGGAAATGTGCGAACCCGCTGCTTCGTCTCGGGCTTGATTGCGGTGGCCGCTGCTGTCCACTGGGCGTTGGTCGGGAGGCTCTTGCCAGACCACATCGCAAACAGTCGGGCTTCGTTCCAGCTGCAACCGATGACCGGTAGCCCACGTTCCTTGGAGCTCGAAGGTGCCTTCCAGCCTCGCGGCCGCGGGGTTAGGCTGCCGGGGAACGCGCGTGCCAGATCGGCCAGGAAGTGGCCGAAATCTTGACGAGTCACCTCGGTCTTGTCGATGTAGAAGCCGCTCCCCGAATGCTGCGGGATCCAGACCATTGCGGGGGCCTCGCGCAACAGGCGGTGGCGCTGGGCCTGGCCGCGCTTGCGACAATAGTCCTGGAACTTCGTCAGGTTGGGTGGCTCGGGAGTGGGAGGAGACAAGACAGCTGGCATCGGTGGCGGGGTGTATGTTCGTGACAGGCCCCACTGCAGGGCGCCCCTGGCCACCACGCGCTCGCCGCTACGTAGGTTTTGGTGATCCGGGTTGGGGCGAATGGCTCGGCGTCCGCTCGGCTCGAGCACGACCAGCATTCCGAAGCAGAGATAGAGTGCGACCAGGCAGAGCGGCGTGATCCGCAGTGCACGCCATACAACAGATGGCTTGTTGAACCTGGGCAGTGCAGTGGCGAACGCTGAAGCGGCGCTGTAGCGGGGGGCGGACGGGGAATCGAGCACCAGCCGCAAGATTCTCTCCAGCCGATGATGAAATGGGTATCCCTGCCGTGCCTGGGACAGGGACAGCCTCTCGGGGTCGGACTGGCTGCTGGGTTCCAGCCCGGTCAGCATCAGGAAGAGTACGCTGCCGGCTGCCGTCAGGTCGTCATTGACCGAAGGTGTCTGCTCGTCAGTTGATCCTGCAATAGCGTCCTCGTCGATGTCCATGTCTGCAGAGGCCGCCAGGGCCTCGGGTTGGGTTGCGTCTCTCACGGATGGTGTGGCAGGGGGGATTCTCGATTCGGTAGAAGGCGCGTCAGGGAGGCATGAGCGGCGGCTCGTTAGCCCGGCCTCGATCAGCTTGACATAGCTGCCTCGCTGCCCTTCAGTGATCAGTATCGAGGAGGTGGCCAGCTGGGTGTGCAAGATGCCCTGGTCGTGCACGTGCTCGAGCGCTGACAGCAGCTGGAACTGTATCTCGACCGCAAGCTCCTGCTCGAGTGCACCATTCTCGCCGAGGATCTGTGCCAGACTGCTGACCTCGAGGTAGGGGCTGATCAGCAGTGAATATCCCTCGGGGGTCTGCTCCAGCTTCTGGATCGGAAGCAGATTCGGATGGCCGGGGGATTGCTGAATTCGGCGAACCTCCTGCTCGAGCTCCTCGCTGGACTGACGGTAATCACGGTGGGGGCGTAGCACGAGCGCCAAGGTGGGGCCCAATCCCTGGGATTTGCCTTCGTACAGCGCGCCATACGACGTGGTGCACAGTTCCCGGATCAGGCGGGTGGTTCCCAGCTGGGCTCCCGCCAGGCCAGCCACGGACAATCTCGGCTTGAGGAGACTGATGGTCTGATTGGCCAGCATCCGTCGCAGATCCTCGGCAAGGACCGAAGCGGAGGCATATCGATCCTCTGGGGCCAGCGCCAGACACTTCATGCAGATCGCTTCCGCCTGAGGCGGAATCTCTCTGGACAGCGAGCGTGGGACAGCGATGTCTCCTTGGCTGACCTTGAATAGGATCTGCTGGAGTGTGTCGCCCTCGATTGGAGCTTGTCCGGTCAGCAACTCGTAGAGGATGGTGCCGAGTCCATAGATGTCGGCCGCGGCGGTCAAGTTCGAATGGTCCTCGAGCATCTCCGGGGCCATATAGCGCGGAGTGCCGAGGATCTGACCGGTCACCGAGAGGTTGGATGCCTCGTCCTCACGCCGGGCCAGGCCGAAGTCGGTGATGCGGGGAGCACCCGACTCTTCGTGGATCATCACGTTACCCGGCTTGAGATCGCGGTGAAAGACTCCGGTTTCGTGTGCGTAGGCCATTCCCTGGACAAGCGGTAAGATCAACTCGACCGCCTCAGTGGGGGTGGCATTCCAGGTTTCGAGACGAGCCGCCAGGCTGATTCCCTTGACGAACTGCTGGACGATGAACAGTTCGTCCTCCTCCTCACCGACATCCAGTGTCTTGACGATGGACGGATGCTCCAGAGAGGCGGCAATACGAGCTTCACGCTTGAAGCGCTCTCGTGCCTCGTGATCACGGCTGGCGTGGAGGATCTTGACCGCGACCTCGCGCTGTAATAGTGGATCGAATCCGCGCCAGACGACGCCCATTCCACCGCTGCCGACGATATGGGACAGAACGTAGCGCCCGATGCGCCCGGGAGGTCTGCCGTCGCCAGGCGATGGCGGGGTGGGGAGCGTGGCATCCTCGGGGCGTCCGACCGGCTGGATGTTGACGCGGGGCTGTGGCGGGTCGACCACCTGGGTTGCGTCACCGTCAGCCAGCTGAACCTGGCTCTGGCATCCTGCGCAGATCGGGCCTCCGTCGTCGAACAGGGCCTCCAAATGGAGCCACTGATCGCAGCGAGGACATGGCATGCCCCCTCTTGCGACGATCGTCTCGATTTGGGCGATCGAGAACTGGGGGTAGAGCTGCTGAAGTGCCTCCTGCATCTTCTCTAATATAAGGGAATCAGCTGCGAAGAGCTTCCAGATCTCGATAGTGATCCAGCGCGGAGGGGTTTTTCAACGCATCCTTGTTCTCTGGCTCAGTTCCGCTGACGACCTGGGTCACCGCGAGTTCTACTTTCTTTCCGCTGATCGTGTAGGGTATCTCTGCGACTTGCAGCACCTGTGCCGGCACGTGCCGTGGCGAGGTACCATCCTTTATGCGCTGGCGGATTTTATCACGCAAGTCGTCGCCCAACTCGAGGCCTTCTCGTAACACGACGAAGAGCACGACGCGCACGTCCCCTTCCCAGGGCTGGCCGATGGCCAGGCTGTCGAGGACTTCATCCATCGTTTCCACCTGCCGATAGATCTCAGCTGTGCCGATCCGAACACCGCCCGGGTTGAGAGTTGCATCGCTTCGTCCGTAGATGATCACGCCGCCCTGTTGGGTGATCTCGATATAGTCGCCGTGGGTCCAGACGCCCTCGAATCGTTCGAAGTAGGCCTTCCGATAACGCGCATTGTCCGGGTCGTTCCAGAAGTGGACTGGCATCGATGGAAAGGCCTGGGTGCAGACCAGTTCCCCCTTCTCGCCGCGGATTGGCTGGCCGCTGTCGTCAAACGCCTCGACGGCCATGCCGAGCCCCCGGCATTGGATTTGGCCACGATAGACGGGCAGCAAGGGACAGCCGAGCACGAAGCACGAGATCAGGTCTGTACCTCCTGAGATCGAGGAGAGCTGAAGATCAGCCTTCACCTCGCCGTAGACCCAGTCGAAGTCTTCGGGCAACAACGGAGCACCGGTTGACAGTATCGCTTTGAGGCTAGCCAGGGAATGGCTCT
>CAZANL010000239.1:3367-6997 GCA_964486115.1 uncultured Planctomycetota bacterium | reverse complement strand
TCGGCAACCTGGAGGAGAGCCGCAGCGCGCAAGACGCCTCCTACTTCCAGATCGCGGGAGGGGGGCTGGATCGGATGACGGACAAGGCGAGCGGTCAGCCCGAGCTGTGGGCCGAGATCATCGCCGCCAATTCCACGGCGGTGGGGGTCGATCTGCGCCGACTGGCTCGGCAGCTTGTCGAGGTGGCGGAGCTGGTCGATTCGGGTGGGGTGCTCCCGTTTCTGACCTCTGCCCGAGCTCGGCGGGCCGGCTTCGAGCGGGCAAACTACCGGCACCAGAACGGGCCGACGGGCGAATGAGACCTCTGCAGATCGGGGTGCCGGGAGACAAGTCGATCGCTCACCGGAGCCTGATGTTTGCCGCCCTGGCCGACGGGGAGAGTCAGATCCGGGGGCTGCCGGACGGCCTGGACGTTAGGAGTACGGCTGCCTGCCTCGGCGCATTGGGGGTCTCCCTGACACAGGATGGGCCGGTCTGTCGGGTTCGGGGTGTCGGCGTCCGTGGGTTTGTCGCTCCCTGCGAGAGCCTTGACTGTGGTAACTCGGGAACCACGATCCGCCTGCTTTCCGGGCTCCTGGCCGGTTCACCGATCACCGTGACATTGACCGGAGATGAGTCGCTGTGTGGTCGGCCGATGGGTCGGGTGATCGATCCGCTGATGGCGATGGGCGCTCGGATCATGCATCAGCAGGGTCGAGCGCCGCTGACGATTTCGGGTGGTGACCTGACCGGACACACGCATCAGCTTTCCGTGGCCAGCGCACAGGTCAAGTCGGCGATCCTCCTGGCCGGGCTGTCGGCCAAGGGTCCGACGGTCGTGATCGAACCGGGTCCGGGTCGGGATCACACCGAGCGGTTGCTGCAGGCGATGGGTGCTCCGATCGAGGTGGACGGCAACCAGATCGTGATCCATGAGACCGTGAAGCTGGCACCGCTGACCTTGACGATCCCGGGAGATCCGTCCTCTGCGGCCTACTGGCTGGCGCTGGGCGTGTTCGGTCGGGTGCCGGTGACGGTTGCCGATATCGCGGTCAACCGGACTCGGGTTGGTTTCATCGACATGCTGCGGCAGTCCGGGGCCCGCGTGCAAGCGGGGGTCCCACGAGACGCAGCGGGCGAGCCGGTGGCCTCGGTCACCGCTCGGCCGGGAATGCCGGGGCAGCCACTCCGTGCGTCGGGTTCGCTGGTGGTGCGGGCGATCGACGAGCTCCCGCTGGCGATGATCATGTCGGCCCTGGTACCTGGCCGCAGCGAGTTTCGGGATGCGGCGGAGCTGCGAGTCAAGGAGTGTGACCGGATCGCCGCAGTGGCCGACAATCTTCAGCGGCTGGGTGCCCAGGTCGAGCAGTATCCCGACGGGCTGGCGGTCGACGGCGGCAGACCCCTGCGAGCAGCTGAGCTGGATAGCTTCGGCGATCATCGCATCGCGATGAGCCTCGGCGTTCTGGCCGCGGTGACCGGTCTGTCGCTCCGGATCCAGGGAGCGGCGGCGGCGGCCGTCAGCTATCCCGGCTTCTTCGCCGAGCTGGCCGAGCGCACGGGTGCGACCCCGGTGGTCGCATGACCCGGATCGAGGTCTCACTCGCCGATCGGTCCTACCCGATCCTGATCGAGCCGGGGAGTCTGCGACGGGCCGCCGACCTGCTGCGGGTCGACCGCTGGAGTCAGGTAGTGGTGGTGACCGAGGCCAATCTGACCGATCATTTCGACGAGCTGCGGTCTGGGTTGGGGGGAGCGGTTAGCTGCTTGACGCTGGATGCGCGGGGGGAGGCGCTCAAGTGCGCGGCCGAGCTGGAGCGAGTCTATCGATTTCTGGTCGACTCGGGTGTGGATCGTCAGGGGTGTGTGCTGGCCTTCGGTGGAGGTGTCGTCGGCGATCTCGCCGGGTATGCAGCCGCGACCTATCTGCGGGGGATCGATCTGGTCCAGGTGCCGACAACTCTGCTGGCGCAAGTGGACAGCGCGATCGGGGGCAAGACGGGTATCAACCTGGCGGCCGGCAAGAACCTGGTTGGGGCGTTCCATCAGCCTCGTGCCGTGCTCGTCGAGCCGTGTGTCCTCGCTACACTGCCACAGCGAGAGGTGATCGCCGGTCTGGGCGAGGTGATCAAGTATGGCCTGATCGCTGATGCCGAGCTGTTCGCCACCCTGGAGGTTGGAGCACTCTATCCGCTGCCGACCGAGGATGCGCTGGTCGAGATCCTGTCAGCTTGCTGTCGCTGCAAGGCCCGGGTCGTCGCGGCGGACGAACGAGAGTCTCCTGACGCGGTCGTTTCTCGTCGGATCCTCAATTTCGGACATACCTTGGCGCACGCCCTCGAGTCTATCTCCGGGTACGGCCATTACCGCCACGGGGAGGCGGTGGCGCTGGGCATGGCTGCGGCGGTCGAGATCTCGCGCCGCCTGGGGCACCTGCCGTCGGAGCAGGCCGAGCGTGTGCTGGCCCTGCTCGGTCGCCTGCCCCTGCCCGAACCACCGGAGGGCCTCGATCCACTCGCGGTGCTGGCTGCTACGCGGACCGACAAGAAGCGTCTGCGTGGTCGGGTCCACTGGGTCCTGCTGACCGACATCGGCCAGACGCTGATCACGCCAGACGTGCCGGACCAGATCGCGTGTGAGTCGCTGGCCGCCGCCCTCGAACGTCTCGGTTAGCGGGGGTCGGTTCGACTCGCGCTGCGAGCCCTCTGCCGGGAATCACGTCCGTCCACCTGATTGATCAGACACTGGCCGGGACGCTTGCCCGGGGCTATGATCTTCCGCTCAGCGAGCTTGGCAATTGGTCTTGGTGATTTGTTGATCGGGCTGCTGGAGCCAGTGGATGCTTGTCCAGTCGATGTGTGGGGAAATCTGCGGCGATGAGAGAGATGGACTACAAAACCTTTCGCGAGCTGGCGGCCGAGGCGGCTTCGGTGCCGGTTTTCCGCCGCATGGTGGCCGACACGTGGACGCCAGTCCACGTGTATCTGACGCTCGCCGCTACCCGCCAGGGAACCCCCTCTTTTCTGCTGGAAAGTGCCGCAGGACCCGAGAAAATCGGCCGGTACTCGTTTCTGGGGTTCGGGCCATACGGCGGTGTTTGTCACGGCATCGGGGACCAGGCAAACCCTGATTTCCTGCAGCAGGTCCGTCGGGAGATGGACCGCCGAAGAGCGGCGTCAGTGCCCGGGTTGCCTCGGTTCACCGGTGGGGCAGTGGGGTACATGGCATACGACTGTGTGCGGCTGTTCGAGGAGCTGGAGATTGCCGCCGCTGACGAAGACGGCCGCCCACTGGCTCGCATCGACTACTACGACCAGATCCTCGCCTTTGATCACCTGAGCGACGAGCTGGTGCTGATCGCCAACGTGGTGGTGACCGGTGATGAAACAGCCGATCGGTCAGCATTCGTCCAGGCGTTGGCCGAGCTGCGCGGGACCGAGGAGGAGATCCGCGCCGGCAGCCTCAGTCGTCCCGAGCCGGTGGGTGCACTGGGCGAGCCAGAGGCTCGTACCAGTCAGCCGGATTTCGAAGCCTCGGTGCTGGAGGCCAAGGAGCATATCCTCGCGGGCGACGCATTCCAGGTCGTGTTATCCCAGCGGTTCGGCGTCGACACGGCGGCCGAGCCGTTCACCATCTACCGCGCGTTGCGCT
>CAZANL010000239.1:0-3357 GCA_964486115.1 uncultured Planctomycetota bacterium | reverse complement strand
GGCCGATTGCGGGAACGCGTCGCCGGGGAGTGGACGAGGCGGAGGACATGGCCCTGGCGGAGGAGCTGCTGGTCGACGAGAAGGAACTGGCCGAGCACGCGATGCTGGTCGACCTGGGGCGCAATGATCTGGGGCGGGTCTGCCGCTTCGACACGATCGAGTTGCCCGAACTGCGGGTCGTGGAGCGCTACAGCCACGTGATGCATATCGTCTCGTCGGTGCGTGGCCAGCTAGAGCAGGACAAGGGCGCGCTCGAGGCGCTGGCATCCTGCTTTCCCGCTGGCACGGTCAGCGGCGCCCCCAAGATTCGCGCAATGGAGATCATCGACCGGCTCGAGCCTGTCCGCCGGGGGATCTATGCTGGTGCGGTGGGGTATTTCGACTTTGCCGGCAACATGGACACCTGCATCGCGATCCGCACGATCATTCACCAGGGGAACAAGGCCAGCTATCAGGCCGGTGCGGGCATCGTCGCCGATTCCGATCCCACATCGGAGTTCGAGGAAACGGTCAACAAGAGCCGCGCCCTGCTGGCGGCAATCCGAATGGCCGAGCGCGGCCTGCGCTAGTCCGGCAGAGGGTGCTCGAGCTAACCCGGACCGGCGGGTGTTAGAGCGCCTTCATCCGGGTCACGTGGACCCGGATGCCGCGTATCTCGATGTCCGACCCGGCCATGATGGCGAAGCCGAAGATCCCGTTGCGGAATGCCGTGTTCTTCGATCGGAAGAGCTTCTTCTGCTTGCCCCAGATGATGAAGACCTGGATATCCTGACCCTTTGCCACGGCTCGCACCCTGATCCACGGTGTCGGTTTTGATGTGACCTTGGCCGATCTGAGCAGGTTGGGGAACTGGCAGCCGCGTCCCATGCCACGCAGGAACAGGCCCAGGTCGCCCTTCTTGACCCGCATCTCGAACTCCACGATGTAGTCTTGCCACATCGGATTGCCCAGCTGGGCCAGCCCGTATCCTTTATTGGGACCGATACAGCGCAGTGTTCCCTTGCCGCTTTTCCAGGTGCCCTGGCCGTTGGTCTTGAGCAGAGTCGGCACGACCCAGTTCAGCTGTTTGCCCGGTTTTGGCGGGCTGGGTTGGGCCGGCTTGGCAGTGCTGGGCTTGTCCGGTTTGGCCGGCGCAGGTTTTACCGGGCTACGGCCGTCGGGTTGGGTGGGGGGCAGCGGGTCGTTCGGCTTGCTCGGGGGGCCCTGCTTGATTCGCAGGCGCTGCGCCTGGAGCCGCATCTTGGCCGCCGCCAGATCCAGTTCTCGCGCCTTGAGCTGCAACTCTCTGGCCATTTTCTCCAGGGTCTCAGGGGTCGGGGATAGCGAGCCAGCACGGGTGTAGTGGGCGATGCTGATGTTCCGGTAGTTCTTGTCGGCGCCAGCGATCTGCACCGCGATGCCGAGCCGCTTGCCACTGAGCCGGAAGATGTGGCGGATGGTGCTGCGAGCGCCGACCAGGGTAAGGGAGAACCGGCCTTTTTCCGGGCGCGCCACGCCTCGTGCGACGCCGCCGGCATCCTGAATTTTGAGCACCAGCCCGTCGGTCCGAATATAGGTCAGGGCGGTGCGCTTCTCGGTGATCGTCACCTCTTCGATGATCCGGACGAATTTGTTTTTGAGCACCTGGTCGATCCGGAGGACGAACTTCCCCTTCTTGCTGCCGATCTGTCCCTCTCCTGACCAGTGGCCTTGGATCTGATCGAAGAACTGTTGGACGGGCGTTTTTGCCGCAGCGGTCATGGGCCACAATGAGACGAAGAAAATAGCGAGCCAGCGCATAAGTCACCTCTGACGGGTTGTTCACGAAGTGAGCCTAGTTTACGCAAAGTCGCCTGTCGAGGTCAAGAATCCGTGGTGCCACAAGCACTTGTGGGGTATCGTCGTACGTCATGTCGGAGCAGATCAAGGCCGCCTATCCCCACCTGCTGGAGAACCGTCCACTGGGGGCCCAGCTAGCGACCGAGGTGATGCGCAGCATCATGTGCGGCGAGGCGACCCCGGCCCAGATTGGCGCGTTTTTACTGGGCTACCAGATGCGTCAGGCGCAGCCAGACGAAGTTGCCGCCTTCGTTCGGGTGATGCGGGAAGCGGGCGAGACGGTGGATGCGCCTGAAGGGGCCATCGACCTATGTGGCACGGGCGGTGACGGTCTGTCGACGTTCAATATCTCGACCACCGCGGCGTTCGTCGCGGCCGCTGGTGGGGCGTTGGTGGCCAAACATGGCAATCGGGCCGCATCCAGCCGGTCCGGAAGCGTGGACCTGCTCGAGGCGCTGGGATTGCCTGTCGATCAGGAACCGAGCGAGGCGTTGGAGGCTCTGGGTCGGGATGGTATCGCCTTCTTGTTTGCGCCCCGCTACCACCCGGCGGTCAAGCACGCGATGGGGCCGCGCAGAGAACTGGGCGTACGAACGATCTTCAACCTGTTGGGGCCGCTGGCCAATCCGGCCGGGACGCGTCGTCAGCTGATGGGGGTCTTCGACGCCGAGATGGCGCCGCTGGTAGCAGAGACCTTTCGTGAGCTCGGGTCGGAGCACGTTCTGGTGGTGCACGGAAGCGACGGGATGGACGAGATCACCGTGACCGGCCCGTCGATGATTTGCGAACTGTGCGACGGAGAGATACGTCGCTATCAGGTGACCCCCGAGCAGTTCGGCATCGAGTCGGCGTCGCTGGAGTCCCTCTCCGGCGGAGCTCCCGCGGAGAACGCCGTCGTGACCGAGCGGATCCTCAGCGGCCAGGAAGCAGGGCCGCGTCGGGATGTGGTCTGTCTCAACGCGGGCGCGGCGCTCTACGTGGCTGGTCGGGCCAACTCGCTGGAGACCGGGTTCGCACTGGCGGTGGAGACGATCGCGAGCGGTTCCACCGCACAGTTGCTGGAGCGACTTCGGCGGTGAGCGTGCTGAAGCGCATCTTGGCTGACGTACGAGGTGCACTCGATAGGCGCAAGAAAGAGGCGCCCAACATCGAAGAGCTGGCGCTGGTCTGGATGGAGCAGAACCTGCGCCGAGGTTTTCGAGCGGCGCTGGCGAATCCCGATGAGGTCTCCGTGATCGCAGAGTTCAAGAAGGCCTCGCCCAGCCGAGGAGCGATCCGGCCGGATGCCGACCCGGTCGAGACAGCCGGGATCTACGCGTCATCCGGAGCGCGTGTGATCTCTGTATTGACCGAGCCGGTTCATTTTGGTGGTGTGCTCGAAGACCTGACACGCATCCGGCAGGCGATGCACCTGCCGGTGTTGCGCAAGGACTTCATCGTCGATCCGTTCCAGGTCCATCAGTCCGTGTTGGCTGGCGCGGACGGACTGCTCTTGATGGCGAGTCTTCTCGACGAGCAGAGGATGGGCGAGTTACATGC
>CAZANL010000238.1:0-7023 GCA_964486115.1 uncultured Planctomycetota bacterium | reverse complement strand
GCCTCCGCCGAGAGCGATGAGCCGGCGGAGAAAACCACAGCCAGCGACCCGAAGCCCACTTCGGAACAAATCGGTGACGATGACAGCTCGGGCGAGGACACGGCTGCCAACCCACCTCGACGCCGTCGACGCCGCAGACGCGGGAAACGGGGTGGCAAGGAAGCCACCGGTGGCCCGGAACGCTATGCCAGGCTGGAAGGCCTGAACGAGGAGACTCCGAAGGCGCCCGAGATTGGTGAGTCGAGCGAAGAAGCCAAGTCAGACGACACGGCGAAAGAGAGCCGCAGCAATGGGCGTAGCGGGCGAGGGGACAGACGGGATCGCGGGCGCGGTCGGCGCCGCCCCGAGGAAAGCGCAATCACCGCGACGGGAGCGGAGCGTCCAGGCTTCGAGTTGTCAGCGACGCTAGATGAGCTGATCATGGAGTCCCTCGAGGACGGCAGCAAGTCCAACAAGAAACACCTGTGCCCTGACCGCACCAAGATTCGGCGATATCTAGACCAGAAGCTGACCGCAGTAGAGGTCTCGTTCGTCGAGAGGCATCTCAAGAGATGTCCTGGGTGTCGGATGACTCTTCGCAACCTCACCGAGGACGCACGGCGCAAGGAAGTCAAGGAGATGCGCGAAGAGCCGCCACCGGCGCAGTACGACCCAGTGGCCGCTCAGGCAACCGAAGCGCAGGACTCGATCGATAACACGCCGACCACTGCGCCGGTCGCCACAGCGCCGGCGGCCACAGCACCGGCAGCAACAGCACCGGTGGCAACAGCACCGGTGGCCACAGCGCCGGCCACCACCACGCCCGAAGTCGCGTCCTCACCCCCAGCGCATCGTACTGCGCTGGAAAGCCGCATCTGGGGGCTGACGATGATGCTCTTCGGCATGGCCCTGATGATGGCCTGCCTGTTCGTTCTCGTGATCTGGTTGTTCTTCAAGGCAACGTAGCATCAGCCGGGTCGGGAGCCTGGTTCGAGGACCGGCTCCCGATCCAGCTACGCATCTTCTTCAACTCTGCAGGCCAGTTGCCGCCCAGACGTTTTGTCAAGAACGTGCGATAGAGTTCATCTACCGCAGCAGACAGTTCCTCGAGCGCCTGCATCTGTTCCTGAAAGATGTCCAGAGGGTGGTCCGCCTCACCTCTCGGCAGACGGACCGCCCTTAGCTGAAGCCGCCGATCGAGAGTGAACACCCACACCTCTTGGCCCTTGGCCAAGCAGAGCTTGGCGCGGACCGCCTTCTTGCCACTCAGCAAAGCCGCGGTCGCCTCACCAGAGACCGAAGGATGTCCGTGCCGCAGGATATCGATCTCTTTCGCATCATTTTCGATATTCTCGAGCACCAGCTCCGCATCCATCATCAACTCCAGCTGCTCCGCATCCAAGGCGAGCGTACAGCCCGAGGTCTCGGTCAGATACCAGAGCCATGTCAGGAATTCGCTTCCCAGCTGCTGGTTAGTCTCGTAGACATCCATCAGAGTCGTCCTCCGCCCGGCCTGAAGTCTGCCGGCTCCAGCACAGCCAGCTTGCCGGACAACTCCGAGGACAGCCCCAGATGGCGAACCATGCCCAACGGCTCGAGACTCACCAGCTTTCGCTCGAATGTCTTCTGGAACTGCTTGGAAAATCTCTCCGACGCAGACTCCGACACCGTCAGCAGATACAGCGTCTTGTCCTTCATGCTCCAGATCCCCCGGAGGAACTGCGTCTTGGCCTGGATCTGCGGCTTCAAGCTCTCGACGACACCCTCCTTGATCTCATCCACTTCCCGCTTGGACAGCCGCGCTCCGTCACCAGCCTGCCGCAGCGCCTTCATCTCGAGATCCATGTGCGCCTGAACCAGGCCCGACGGCACAACTTTGCTGTCGACCCGCAGACCGAGCCGCAGGTAACGACCCAGCAGCAGTTCGTCCAGCTGCGGTGCGGTCTCGAGAAAATTGTTGTAGCTGACCCACCCCACCGTCTCCGGCTCGACGCTATCGGTGCCCAGCTGTTTGAAACAGTGTCGCTGAACAGCTTCGAGAAACTCCGGCTGCAGCGGGTCGGGACGCTTCCCGGTCACACCAAACCGCCTGCAGCTGACCGATCGAGGCAAGAACATGAGGAGTCTCCGAGAAAGGGAGGCACTCTACAGCAACCATGTTGCCCGGTCAACTCGGCCCACAGTTGTTATACTGGCTCCTACCATATGAACGAGCGCAGCACCGAGTTGCTCGATTACCTCGAACAGCACAAGGCCCTCAGCCCCGGTGACTTCACCGAGATACGAACGAGGCTCCAAGAGCCTGGTTCCGGCGATCTAAAGCAGATCCTGCTTTCCTACCGACAGATCTCGACCGAGGAGTTGATCGAGGCGATCCTGGTGGTTGAGGGCCATGACGAGTGGGTCATGCCGGGCTACCGGATCGATGAGCAACTCGGACACGGCGCCATGGGGACCGTCTACCGAGCCATCCGCGAGAAGGACAGCCAGGAAGTCGCGCTGAAGTTGCTCTCCGACAAATCCCTCGCCGACAAGAGTGCGATCGAGCGCTTCGAGCGGGAACTGGCATTGGCCACCAAGCTGGACACCCCCGGTCTTCCCTGGTACGGCGAGAGAGGTCGCTGTCGGGGCGGGAACCACTACTACGTCATGCAGCGAGTCCAGGGAGAGAACCTGCGACAGCGGATGCTCCGGCTGCAGGGGCCGATCGAAGAAGATCTGGCGTGGAAGGTGCTGTACCAGATGTCGATGGTGCTCAAGCACATCAATCAGCACGGCATCGTTCACCGGGACATCAAGCCAGACAACATTCTGATCGACGACGAGTTGATCTGGCTGATTGACCTTGGGCTGGCAATCGAACCGGCGGACGACACCATGCAACTGACCGACGACAACCTGGTGATGGGCACGCCATATTACATGTCCCCCGAGCAGGCCCGCGGAACACGCAAGCTGACGGTCGCCAGCGACATCTACAGTCTCGGGGCGACGATGTACCATGTGGCCACACGGCGCCCCCCGTTCGACGGACGGACGGCGCTGGAGGTGATGACGCATCATGACCAGACGCCGGTCGAGCCCCCCCACCTGGTGCGCCCCAAACTTTCGGAGGAGTTCAGCCGACTGATCGTGTCGATGATGGCCAAGCACCCACTGGACCGCCCGAAACCGGACCTGCTTTGCGACCGGATCAACAAGAGCTTACAGTCCCTCAACCGATTGGATCGCGCGCCGGGACAGGTGACGTTCGAGCCACAGCCCGACGACTCCGACACACGTCCGGCGGTGCCAAAGCGACCCAACTCGAGTGGACTCAAGAAGAGGATCCGGCGCTCCAGCAGCGGCTCTCGAGCGGTCGCCAGCCGGAGCGCCGCGCACCAGTCATCCTCCGGCGGCCCAACGATGATGCACTGGCTCTCCTTTGCTGGGATAACCATTGGCATCGCGCTCTTGGTCCTGCTGCTCGTCGGTGGTCACGACAACAACGCGGGAGAAACGGAACTCGATGGCGGAACAACGCACGGCACGGAAAGTCTAGCGCCCCGGACAGGCGGCGAAACCTCGGTCGGTAAGCAACAGCCAATCCCCGACATCAAACCGACCAAGGCGGGACCCCCTTGGCCTAGCAGCTTTGCCAAACTGGAGAAAGGCCCGCCGGTACGACTGACCGTCGAGCTGACGCAACTCAAGCCGGGCAAGGGCTGGCGTTACCGCACCCTGGAACGGGATGGCGCACATTTCTCACCCCACCAGCCGGAGCTCAAAACGCTGGTGCTCAGCCTGCCGGACGGATTGCACCTGCGGCAGGCTAGCGGCGTCTGTTTTCCTGCGAAAATTTCTGGTGCCGTCCGCGTCGTCGCCCAGTTCGAGCGACGCGCCACCAGACTGGACAGTCTGCCGGGGCTGGGAGTTCGGGTTGGCTCGTTGTTCCTCGAAATCGGACGCGTCTCAGGCCCCAAACGGTTCCACCGCATTGCTGAGATCCAGAACAACCGGCTGACCACGATTGCCCAGAAGAACCTCCCGATCTCCTACCTCGACCGCGCAGACAAACTCCACCGGGTCTCGGTCGTGTTGACAGGCAACCGGATCACGATGACGGTGAACGCTGGCGGGAAAACGGAAACACTCAACACCAAGCTGCAACCCCGGCCCGGTCCGCTCGGCGCCTACTGCACGGGGTCCAACGGCCAGATCATGCTCCGCCAGCTACTCGTCGAGTCGCAGAGCGCCAAGCCTCTGGACTGATGGTCGAAATCCGGGCAATGCTGCACAGCTATCGACGGCCTAGGCGGCCCTGGGGGATCCGACCAGTACTCTCGCGATTGTAAGGTCTGACCAACAGACCCTCGAGCCTCCGGCAGAACGGACTGAGGTCACCTCCGCCGGAGCCGTTTCTGCAACGCCCCATGGATCCGCCTGGGCGCTCGGCCTCACCTCCCAGGGGCTCTCTCACTTCATCCAGCCCTCGACGACCCGCGGCAACAAGGGGTCATGAGATCGCCAACGTCTCTTCCCTGCGACCTTTCCGTGACAGCTCCGATTAATTTGCAATGTTAGGGCATTCCCGCTGAGACCAACCATACTCCTCCCGCTCCTCGCGGCCTTCGGCGGCTGCACCGCTCCGCTTCCGGATCATCCAGGGAAAACGAGGGAAATCGTCTTCTTTCTGGAGGACGGCACCCTTGAAGCGCCGATAAGCGATAGGGGAACGCAACAGACCAGTCAGTACACCAGGGGGCCGCTCTCCCCGAGAAGCGATTTGATGCTCATGGTTTTTCCGCGCTACTCCCCGATAGCCGATGCCAGCCCCGTCGGTGGTCCATCCCGGCACAGCCGACCCCCAGGGCTAGCCCTGGTCCGAGTGGCCGTTGAGTTCGAACGCCATCTGATCGACCAGGCTCTCCAGACCCGCCTGCTCCGCCTGCTCGAGCCGCCGACCGCCGAACCGCACCTGCTGATAGTGCCCGGCCAACTGATCATAGATCTCGGCGGCCGCCACGGAGCGAGCGAACACACGCCGCCCCAGCTCACGGGTGGTCTCCGAGGCTTCACGCACCAGGCCAACCCGGCCAAGCACATCCAGGGTGCGTAGATAGAACGGGACCTCAGGAGCCGGCAACGGCTCGCTGCCGTTTCGGCCGGATCGCCCACCCCATCCTGGCCGACGCTCCCACCAGCGGGCGAAGGACCAGACGCCGGCCAGCAGAGTCAGGCCCCCGAGCAACAACGCGAACCCGGCCAGCGTGGGCAAGTATTCGAGAAACTTCGAGCGGGTCTCGGAGTCCATCAGCAGCATGCGACGGACCCACCCCCACTGCTGGGACTCACTCTCACCAAGCACCTCACCGACTTCCTTCGTCGACGCCTCCAGTTTCTGAGCGGACAGGGCAGCTCGCACCGCCGCGGCAGCCGGGGTGGGATCGAACCGGACCCAGCCGGTCTGCTCGAAATAGACCTCGACCCAGGCATGCATGTCTCTTCGACGAATGAGGTAGTAGGCGCCCAGTTCCTCCCATGTCCCCCCCATGAACCCGCCCACGACACGAGATGGCATGCCGATGCTGCGTAGCATCACCACCATCGCACTGGCAAACAACTCGCAGTGGCCCTCTCGGGTTACGAACAAGAAACCCGAGACCGGATCCCCGCCGGGATCGCTGAACTTGCGCGAGTACATGTAGTTTTGCCGCAGGTAACTGGTCACCGCGCGGACCCGGGCGCTGTCGGAGCCCAGGCCTCGCGTCTGGCGACGCGCCAGCTCGAGCACCTTGGCATACCGTGCCGGCAACGCTGTGTATCGCTTGTCGGAGTGGCGCGCACGCTCTCCTGGTAGGGGCCGCAGAGGGAGGAGGTGCGATCTGGCCCGGATCTCGCGCAGCCGACCGCTCACCGCACCCTCTGCAAAATCGAAAAGGGCGCCGCCCTTCGAGACCCACACCAGGTCGCGATCCACAGAAGTCGGCCGGTCCAGCACCAGCAGCCCCGGCGGCTGCAACTGCACGACCCGGACAATCTGCCGAACAGGTTCGCCCGGCGGTGACGCGAGCAAGGTGACCTGCTGGTCCTGCTTTCCGTCCATTCCGTCACTCAGCTGACGGTAGTCCCGTTCGACACCCCAGATTCGCCCATCGAATCGATCGTAGGTCACCAGCTTCCAGTAAAGATCGACACCCTTGGCCCGATAACGCTGGCCGTTCTTGCGCAGTCGGACGCTGGCCACGAACTTGTTCGGCGCAGGGTCACTGAAAGAAGAGACATCCATCTGGAACGGTAGCTTCTGACGTCCGTGGCGCTGATCCTTGAACGTGGTCTTTGGGCTGGAGTCGATTGGCTGCGCGACTCCCTCCTGGGGGCTCTCTGGCCTGGGCAATGCCAGGTGGATCACCCCCACAACGACGAGAAAGGCGCCGAGCACCTGGGCGGACATCGCGGTGAAGCTGTGGTCCAGTCGCGCCGTCTGCCGCTCGCTGCGAGTGCCACCCACACCGTGAGACATTCGGTTTCGCACGCCACTCATGAACTGCTTGTATTGGCTCTCCACGATGCACAGCGCCAGAAGCTGGAGCACCAACAAGGGCAAGGCAAAAAGCAGCGCAATGGCATGCTGGGTGTAGTGGTGCCCCACGTTCTGCAGTAGAAGGATGACCAGCAGCTGGCATAGCAGGGCAAACATCGAGCCGCCACGCTTACCGTGACCCAGGTGACACACGACTGCAACCAGCAGCACGAACTCCACGTAAGGCATCAAGCCAGCGCGTCCCAGCAGCAGGCCGACCATAAGATAGGCCACCGCAACCAGATAGAGGCCCACCTGCATCGTGTTGCTCAACACGGAGGGACGGGTCCGCCGCAGCTTCACGACACGCTGAAGCAACACCGCGCTGACAACGAAGCACAAGACCGGCGACGTTCCTGCAACCCAAACGGCGAACAGGAGCAACTGCAAGGTCATATAGACCACGACCAGATAGATCCGCTGCGGCCTCATTGCACCTCTACCAACGGACCATCCCCTGGGTCGTCTGAAACAGCGCGCCA
>CAZANL010000237.1:0-7031 GCA_964486115.1 uncultured Planctomycetota bacterium | reverse complement strand
TGCCCGACGAGGGGAGTTCTGATGCAAGCCTTCCTTACGCATGTTATGGAGCCCGATCGATTATAGGAATCCCTCAGGGGTATTCCAATACGATTTCGCCGATCCTCCGGAGAGCCATCGAGCAGATCAGCCCTTCGCGTATCATTCCACGAAAACAGCGCTCCATCACGAGCTCGCCCTCCGAACCCTGTCAGGCCTGACTCCCTGGGAGCGAAGCTAGCTCAGGCTAGCGGTCAAGTGCTCGAGCCCCTGAGCGAGTCTATCGGGGGGCACTGCGGTAAAACAGAGCCGGGTGAAGCGCTCGAAATCAGCACCGAACGCAAGCCCGGGCGAGAGAGTGACCCCCGTGTCACACAGGTCCCGCAGAAAGTCGATCACCGCCTCGCCATCCTCGCATCGCTCACGCAAGTCGAGAAACAGGTAATAGCCGGCCTGTGGCCGCTGGAAAGGCAGCAGCCCGTCCAACGCAGCGCTGGCCAGGTCCGCGGCTGCACGATACAGCGAACGAAGCCGCTCCACATAGCCGCCTTCCGACCGAAGTGCCCCGAGCGCCATCAGCTGACCCGGAACTGATGCGTGGTAGGTCATGTGCACACCGACACGCAGCAGCATCTCGGAGAGCTCCGGCGGGGCGATGATATATCCCACCCGATGCCCGGCCATCGCCCAGGATTTGGAGAAGCTGCGGACTCGCACCATACGCTCCTGCGCCGGGGGGTCACAGGCAGTGACACCCTCACCGTAGACCAGATCGTGATAGGCTTGATCCAGGACGATCCATAGATCGTGCTGCTCGGCAATGTCCCGCAGCGCCTCGACATGACCACTCGGATAAACGAAACCGACCGGATTGTTGGGGTCACAGAAGTAAATTCCGCTTGTCCGCTCCGTGATGGCTGCCTCTACTCGAGCCGCCAGACCGTCCGCCGTCGACTCGGGCCAGCCGTCAGGACCGACCGGCACCTGCACCGGCCTGACACCAACCGACTGCAAAATGCCGAAGATCAGCGGCCAGGTGGGCGTCAAGACGACCACCTCATCGCCCGGCTCGAACAGCGTCAGTGCGAGCTGAGTCAGCCCACCGGTCGCCCCGGGGCTGACTCGGATCTGGTCGATGCCCACACCGTGAAGAGTCGCCAGCTCGGCAGTCAGTGCCGGCACGCCCGCAGTCGGAGCGTAGAGGTGCGTGGCCAGCTGGTCGAGCGCGCAGGCCGCGAGTGCCTCGTCGGGGGGCAGAAGATAGGTGTCACCGAGATGTAGAGGAATCAGCTGTCCCTGCTCTCGCAACGCGACGATCTTGTCGCCAAACGCGGAGAAGGTGAGGGAGCGGATCGAATGGGCATTCCGCGAGAGCGCTGGGAATCTAGGCATGAACTTGACTTACTGTGGCTGCAGCGTGCCGTCCAGCGTGATCTCGCGGATTCTCAGCGCACCAGCGGGTGCCAAGATCAGCAGCCGTCCGGCCTGGACCTTCTGCTTGAGGGCCGTGACCAGCACGACCTGGCCGTCCAGTTGCAACGACAACCGGTTCGCCTGAAGCGTGAAACGAATGTTGGAGATACCCGGCAGCAACTCCTGCGTCAGCTTCTTGACCGCCACCGGAACAACCACCGGCGCTCGGCCCGCGCGCTGAAAATCCCACTTGACCGTGAGCAATCCCTTCTGGCCCAGCTCGATCTTCAGTGACGCGCCCTCCTCCTGCTTCCACCACAGCGCAACCCCTGGCTTCTGGTCCTTGCTAGAGGAGACGCTGAACCGCAAATCCATCGGTGGCACGGTCCGATAGCGATAGATCACGCCAACCCCTCGACCCGGACACAGCAGATAACCCGTGATCCACTTGACCTCGTCGTCAAAGGGTGAGTCTACCCCGACAGGATGTGGCCAGGTCCCCCAGTCCTCCCGCTCCACTCGCTTGACGAAGTCGTAGCGCAGCTTGAACCGGTCCCGCTCCTGCGTGATCACCTTTCCCAGCGGCCTGACACCCTCCAGCTTCCCCTTCAGCTGACGACGACGGGCCATCAGCACGGCGCTGTTGTCGAGTACTGGATCGGTGGTTCCGTACCTGGCGATCAATTCCTGGAGCGCGGCCAAGGTCTCATGTGGTTTATCTTCCGCCTCGAGTTCCCGGTAACGCCGGAGTAATCTGCGTGCGGTATGCCGCCGTAAGGTGACGATCAGCTCGACAAACAGATGGTCCCGCGCTTCTAGCAGCTGCTGGGCTTCGAGCAATCGACCCGCAGCGGCCAGGAAGGCGGCTCTCGAAACGATGCTGGGCTTGCCTGCGGTCTGCTTTTCGGCCCAGGCCAGGACCACCTCCGCCGGCTGGTCGGCCAGCGACACCGTGCGCTGCCCGTCCCCGACCTGCATGACGATCATGCCGGCTTCCACGCTCTCGAGACGCCCAGCGACGAGTGTCCCCTTGCGATCTCTCAGGTTGGCCATCATGCCCTTTTTCGCGCCAGCGGCGAATGCCGCTTCGGCGGCTCGCAGCACCTCCTGGGCACACCCCAGAAAGCTGCCCAACCAGCGCAGCCGCCGCGCCAGCCTGGCGTCGGTGGTCCGCTTCGATTTCTTTTCGAGATCACTCTGCACCTCAGCGATCCTGTAACGCCGAAGCGCCTTCTGCTGCTGGGTAAAAGCTTCGAACAGCAGCCGGTCGAGCCGAGCGAAACTAGCCTCACGACGCGTGACGTTGGTCTTTGCCAGCCCCGAGCGCAGCTGCAGCAACAGCTGGTCCGCACCGGCCCGGCCAATCGACAGCCCGCGAGCAAGAAACCCCTCGACCAGCGCGATCGCCTCGATGTGTTTTCCCTTCGTCTGCTGCGCCCGCGCCCGCGCGAGGACGACCTCCAGCTCACGCGACGCCGCCAGCTGGATTTCGTTGTCCAGAGCAGTCTTCTCGCGGCCCCACTCGGCGGGCCACGAGTGCTTCTCGACACGCTCGAACGCCTGTGCGAAAGACATCTTTTGACACAACTCCCGCACGTCCTGGCGAAGTTGGTTCAGCAGATTCCGCTGGCGACCACGCGCGCGCGCATCCAGTAGATCCAGCTGATCCCGCGCCTGGAATGCCCAGTAGCTGCTGGTGAACTCATCGACCACCTGCTGGAACCGGCTGCGTATCTTCTGCGCCATCGCGGCGTGGTCGGGATGCTTCGGATCGTCTGCGATCTTGCGCTGATCCTTCGCGTAGGCCAGCGCATACAGATACAGTCGGCGCGCCCGCCAATCCGGGTCTGCGGATTTCTCGCCATTGGCGTCACCACCGTTGGAACCCTTGAAGACGATCCGATCCTGGTTTGGCGCAGGATCGACCGTGAACGCCTTCCAGCTGATCAAAACGCCATACGTGGCCAGCGCCAGAATCGCGATGCGCATCCCGAAGGCTCGCCGAGCGGATTGGTGCTGGGCCGGGATGGCGCTGGCCTGCTCCACCTTGTGCGTCGCGAACAGCCTGGCGTCCTTGACCCCCTTGGGCATCCGGTTACAGATCACGTCCTCGAGGTCCTTGACCAGCTGTCGGGGCTCTTGGTAGCGCTCTGCGGGTCGCTTGGCCATCATCTTCAGGATCACACGCTCGGCACCAACCGAGAGCAGGCCGTTACGCTTGCGCGGGGCTATCGGGTCTTCGCTTATCTGGCGGACCAGCACCTCAGCAGCGGTACGCCCACTGAACGGACGCTCCCCCGTCACCATCTCGTAGAGCGTGACGCCAAGTGCATAGATGTCGCTGCGCACGTCGAGCGATTCTCCGCAGGCCTGCTCCGGCGACATGTAGAAGGGGGTGCCGTGGGTCGCTCCGGATTCGGTCAGCGAGTCGTCGATGCCCTCGGGACGGGCCAGGCCCAGGTCGCACAACTTGGCCACATTCTGCTCGGTCAAGATAACGTTCTCGGGTTTGATGTCTCGGTGGACCAGGCCATGACGCGACGCCTGATCCAGCGCCAGTCCGACCTGGCGGGCGACCTCGAACGACAGCTTCTCCGGCAGAAACCCCTCCTCGCGCAACATCTCCTTGACCGTCTTGCCCTCGACGAACTCCATCACGAAGTAGTGGAACTTCCCAGCGTGGCCGACATCGATGCCACCGACGATGTTCGCGTGGTTGAGCAGAGCAACCGCCCGGGCCTCGCGGACGAACCGCTTCAGATAGAGTTCGTCCTCGGCCAACGCGGGATGCAAGATCTTCAGCGCGACCTTCCGGTCGAGGCTGAGCTGGCGGGCCTCGTAGACTGCGCCCATGCCCCCCTCCCCCACCTTCGACACGACCTGATAGCCACCGATCACTGGCAAGTCGACGTCCGGAGAGATCCTGCGATAGAGTTCGCGCAGGTCGATCCGGCTGAGGTAACCACGCTGCAGAAAGATCTCGCCCAGGTTCCTGCCAGCCAGACCGAGGGCGCTGAACTTCTCCTGAATCGCACGCGCCTCGTTGAGCTGCGCAGCGGTGATGAAGTTGCCGCGGACGGCCTCCGTTGCCAAGCGGCTGTCTTCCTCCACCGAGTGGCGACGAGGGCCCGACTCGGGGCTCATGCGTCCCTGGAACGAGGCCCGCGCTTGCGACGCCGACGGCGGCTGCCACCACGCCAACGTTTGCCCGCGTCCTCGGGCGGCAGCGACCCGAGTTTCAGACGGGCTTCCTGCCAGGCGTGGACATTGTCGAGCGGATGCTGCCTTACTCGCAGAAACAACTCGTAGAGGTCGAGAATCCTCATGAAGTCGGGTTGCTGGGCCAGCCGTCCGTTTCGCCCATCGGGACCACGCATCAGACGCGGAAACGCCTCCAGCATGTAGCGCGCGTCATGCCGGTGTCGTCGAGGAATGTCGTAGCGAATCGCCAGCGGGTCCTGAATTTCGCGGAACCGACTCCCAATCCGACGCAGCTCCTGGTTGGGGTCACCGTGCCCCAGCTCCGACTGTTCGTCCAGCACACCCAGGAAGAGCAGCGCCCAGAGCAGTCCGTGGTCCAGCCGACCGGGAGGCAAGCGGTCCTTCTCCTCCAGATAGGCCAGCAGGTTGCCATTGGGCTCGACCCAGCCGGACAAGCCGGGGTCCAGCATCAACTCGAACGCGTCCGCCGTTCCCCTGGTGAGCAGGAACTTCCAGATCTCTTCTCGTAACCTGGAGGAGTTTCCCGCAGCCACCCGATCCACATTGGCCTCCATCGCGCTGAATGTGTCCGGCGCAATCTCCAGGGATAAGCTCGAGGCGTAGCGGATCCCGCGCAGAATCCTCACCGGATCTTCCTCGAAGGACGTCATCGGATCTGTGATCGTGCGCACCAGACCCTCACGTAGGTCTCGGTAACCCCCGACATAGTCGATGATCAGATCCTCGATCGGATCGTAGAACAGCGCGTTGATGGTGAAGTCACGCAGCAGAGCATCGGTCGCCGCGTCTCCAAAGACCAGCTCGTTGCCGTCACCCGTACGCGGATCCAGTGAGTTCTGGGACGGCGCACGATAG
This sequence comes from uncultured Planctomycetota bacterium, assembly GCA_964486115.1. Taxonomy (GTDB): domain Bacteria; phylum Planctomycetota; class JACQVV01; order JACQVV01; family CAZANL01; genus CAZANL01. The sequence continues at coordinate 1,562 of CAZANL010000237.1, read as the reverse complement.
GTGCTGACCTCGATGATCTTCTGTCCCCAGAAGACATGCACCAAACGGAAGCGCCGGCCGATGATTCGCGAGTTGCGAAACCAGCGGCGGATCTGCTTCGGCGTAGCCGTCGTGATGACGTCGAAGTCCTTGGGCGTCTTCCCGCACATCAGATCGCGGATGCAGCCACCGACGACACGTGCTTCGACCCCCTTCTCGCGGAGCCGACGGATCACCTTGAATGCATCGGGGTCTATCGCATCACGATCGATCCCCGGGTTCGGATGAACCACCGGCTCTGGAGCGCCTCGATTCTGTGCTATGTACACACCAACTCTAAGTAGAAATAGGGCCGCAAACTAGCTTATGGTAACACATTACCACATTTGGGCCGGGGAACGGACAAACAGAGCCGCCAAACCCTGGATCACCCCACGAGGGGCAAAACCAAGAACTCGATGTGCCGGCGCCGGATCTGCGACGGTATCCTGGAGGAAACCCATGACCTGATCCACCGTGATCGGCGGGTGGGCCAGGAACTTGCCGAGCACTCGAGCCCCGAGAAGCGCGAGGCCCTGCGGAACATGCACAATTCTCCTGCGCTGGCCGAGCATCGCTTGCGCGACAGCCTGCACGAGATCGTCGAAGCTGATCGGATGCGGTCCGCAGATCACCAGCCGCTGCCCCAGCGCATCGTCCCGGATCAACCCCTGTTCGATCGCGGGAAGCAGATCGTCCAGAAAGACTGGCCGAACCTGGCTTCGACCGCTCCCGATGATCGGGACTATCGGTAGCCGGCGGATCGCGCCGACGAAGGTCCGGAACTCCTTGCTCCCCTCGCCATAGATCATCGTCGGCCGGAAGATAACATGGGGCAAACCACTCTCCGAGAGCACGGCCTCCGACTCCAGCTTGGTCTGGCCGTACGCGTCCCTCAACTCGCGCTCGGCGCAGTGCGAGCTGAATAGCAGCACCCTCGGGCGGACCGACTGCCGCGCGCAGGCCTGGAGCAGATGACGGGTCCCCTCGACGTTCACCGCGTGATTGACCCGCGGATCACTGACGTCCGCCGCGCCAGCAAGATGGACGATCGACTGCTGGCCCGCCACCGCCTCATCCAGAGTCTCGCCCCGACACAAGTCGGCGGTCACGCTCCGCACTCCGGACAGGTCGGACGGCCGCCGGACCATCGCCGTGACGTTCGCGCCAGCCTCGACGAGATGACGAACGAGGTGCTGCCCGATGAAACCCGACGCGCCAGTGACCAGGACCTTCTGCTCCCGCATGGATCAGAGTATACAGCGCGCTGAAATGCTGCCACTAGCCTGGATACCAATGTCGTCATCCCCAGCCGAGAATTTTTTCGTGATCAGTCCAGCGGGGGCCGGGGCTCACCTATTGACAAGGCTATGATGGCGCCTGGAACCGGATCGAGAATCTCTCGTAAGCCCGCTCGCACAGGTTTTCGGCACCTTGTATAGTGGCGGGTCGATGATGCTCTGCCAGATTGAACTCTCGGTCGGTCAGAGGGGCGACGGCCGACGCGTCGAGGCGGTGCAGCTGCGGCGGGGTGGCTCGCGTGG
>CAZANL010000236.1:0-7033 GCA_964486115.1 uncultured Planctomycetota bacterium | reverse complement strand
GATGACCGTCGATGCGAAGGCCACCAAGCTGGGCATCGACTTCAACGGCGACGGTCGCTCGGATGCCTGGGCCAAGGGTATGAAGGCATTGCAGCCGCTGGTGCTGAGCTATCCGGATGGCAGCAAGGCGCGCTATGCGATCTACCTGACGCACCGGGGCGCCACATGGAGCTTTCGCTATGGCGGTTATCGGATCGGTTCCTTCAAGGGGACGCGGATCTCGCTGATCGACCTGGACAGCGATGGCTACTACGACGGCCAGGGCAAGGACGGCATGATCGTCGGCAGCGATCGTTACGTTGCCGGTCTGAGCAGCGTGCTCTCGATCAAGGGCAAGCTGTACGAGTGCAAGGTCAATCGATCCGGCACCGAGCTCAAGATTCGCTCCTGGAGTGGCGAGTCGGGCAAGATCGACCTGGTCAGCGGCTATCGGGGTATTTCCCGCCTGGGTGCTGCCATCATCACCAACGGCACGACAAGCTTCAACGCCGCCCGCAAGAACCTCGTCGTTCCCACCGGGACCTATCAGGTCCAGTGGGGCCACCTGGCGAAGGGCAGCAAGCAGTGCTTTTTCCGCGGGGGGCCGACGGTCGCCGTGGAGGCCGGTAAGACGGCCAAGCATAAGTGGGGCTTGCCTTACAAGGTGGACTTCCGGGTCGATCGCAGCGGTGAGAAGATCACCGTCAGCCCGAACACGGTGACGATCACCGGTAAGGGTGGTGAGGCCTATTACGGGTTCACCCCGGCCTACACGCCGAAGGTCCGTGTGCGGCATCCTCAGACGTTCAAGATGCTCAACTCCGGCACAGTAACCCTGTGCTGAGGGGGCTCGCCCGCACCCTACACCGGTGGTGTAGGAACGACCGGCCCGATCCAGGTTCAGCTTTCCGAGAAGACCTCCGCGCTGGGACCGATCATCAGCAACTGGCTCGACAAGTAAGCTGACACGAAGCAACCTTAGAAAGGCCCGGGCATTTCGATCGCCCGGGCCTTTTTGTTTTCTACCTTCACATCCTTGGTGCTGTCCCCAGTGGCTCAGGCCGGCGCGCCGATGCGGTAGCAGCAGCGTCGCGCCCCGGCGAGAATGTGCTCGGTCCGTTCGACGGGTACCGCCCGACCGAGCAGGGTCCTGAACAACTCCAGTTCACCTTCGCAGAGTCCTTGACAGGCGGTGGCGGCAGCGCAGATCGGGCAGTGGTTCTCGATCAGTCGGTAGGTACCGTCTGCTTCCCGGATCCACTCCGCCATGTAGCCCTCGTGGCTGCGGATCTTTACCAGGGCCTCCAGCCTTTCTTCCATCTGTGCCGTCGCAGCCGGCATCTGTTTCCGATAGGCGGCCAGCTGCTGGTGTTTGCGGCTTTCCAGCAGGTTCGCCATGCCTTCCTCTCCGAAGGTCGTTCGGATGGCATCGAGCAGGCCGAGGCTCAACTCGGCGTGGCTGTCAGGAAAGCGGGCGGACCCGTCGCTGGTGATCTGCCAGTGTCGCGCGGGGCGTCCCACCTTCTGTCGCTGGTCGAAGTGGCTGATCAGCCCCGCGGTCTCGAGCGCATACAGATGCTGGCGCACCGCCATGGCCGTCACGCCGAGGCGCTGTCCCAGTTGCGACGCCATCAGGGGTCCCTTGGTCTTGATGTGATAGAGGATCTTGTCCCGGGTAGGGGCCGCTGCGTCGAGTTCCATGGGTGAAGGATACCCCTCGGCCCAGATTTATCAAGAGACACCTTTACTTAATAAGTAAAGAACTGTATTGATAAAGCGTCCAGTCCACCTATCGCCAACCACACGGATGGAGGAGAACGATGGAGAACCTGACCCTGGATGCGAGTACACGCAGTGTCGTGGACCGGATGGAGCATGTACATATGGCCGTCGCTGACATCGACCGAAGCCTGGCGTTCTACCAGGCGCTGCTGGGCTTCGAAACACGGTATGACCAGACCGCACCGGACGGCAGCCGCTGTGTTCATATCGGCACCGATCGGTTCTACATCGCGCTAAGCGAGCGCCCCGGACTGAAGCCCTCGCGGCCGGCCAGCTTCGCGAAGATCTTTCACGTCGGCTTTAGCAGTGGGCTGTCGCTGGATCAGTTCCGGGCTCGGCTGGGCGAGGCTGGGTTAGAGCACCTGGCCGTCTCTGAGCGCAAGGAAGGCTGGGCCGTCTATCTCACCGATCCCGACGGCCATGAGGTCGAGGTCGTCGGTTACGGCGCCAACTACGCCTATTGGTAGGGGCTCAGACTCTTGCACAAGCCCTGACTCTCGGTGACAATGCGATGCGCCCAGACAGGTCCTTCCCGCGACAGCAAAAAGACAGGGAGTTACCGTGCAGATAGAGAAAGACTTCCTGCCCAAAAAATACCATCAGGCCGTGGAGGCTTGGCAGAAGCGCTACTTCCCGGACTACGAGATCCTGCTCAAGTACTGGGACAAGTTCTTTCCGACACAGGACAAGTTCTGTCTGTGCGCGATGCACGACCTCGACACCTCGGACAAAGTGGCGGTCGGCAAGCGGAAGGGGGAGGACAAGGTCACCCAGTGCACCAAGATGGCGCCGGAGGAGGCCAACCGGCTGCTGGCGATCATCAAGGCGCAGGCCAGCACCGAGTTCGGATCGATCCAGCAGCATCAGGGCAGCATCGACCGCGCGCAGGATGACGAGGAGAAGTTCGCGGTGATGCGGGTGATGGCCGAGGAGCTGCGACACGGCTATCAGATGTTTCATCTGCTGACCGGCGATGACTGGGGCAAGGTCGCGGGCCAGGACGCGGACGAGTTCATCGAAGAAGTGCTCTCGATGACCACCGGGCTGCACGTGCTGGGGGCGTTCAACATCGAGTACGACTCGTTTGCCGACAACATCGTCTTCGCCGGGATCATCGACCGTGTGGGCAAGTTCCAGCTGACGATGCAGAAGGTCTGCGCCTACAAGCCGATGGCCTCCAGCATGGCGCCGATGTTGGAGGAGGAGGCTTTCCACCTGGCGGCCGGCGTGTTCCCGCTACGCAAGTGGGTGCGCAAGGCTGCCCTGGGGGATGTCTACATCACGATGGGCTCGATCCAGCACTACCTCAACAAGTGGGTGCCCCGGGCATACGAGATGTTCGGTCACGAGAAGGGCGGGCAGACCAACATCGACGTCGGCTTCAAGGACATGACCAACGAGCAGGCGATGGCCAACTACAAGGCCGAGATCGAGCGGATGGTGGCGGATCTGAACAAGACCTATGTGCGGGCCCGGTTGCCCGAGAAGAACGGACAGCAGGCCAAGCAACTGGTCGAATATCTGCTCGAGCACAAGGAGGAGAAGCACGGGATCTCGCATCAGGATCTGCTGTTCATTCCTCAGATCCAGTATTTTCGCCGGCGTGGCATGTATGCCTTCCAGATGTTCGACGTGGACGGTGAGGAGATCAGTGACCACGCGACCTATCTGTCGTATCTGCAGAAGACCCTGCCCGAGCCCTACATGCAGCATCGGGATTTCGGCTTTTACCTGGAGCAGCTCGAGCTGGTGGTCAGCGGGGAAAAGACACCGCAGGAGGCGCAGGCGATGATGCCCCGACTGACTCGCACGAGCTACTGCCCGTGCTCCAAGTCGGTCCGCTGGGTGGTCGAGGAGCCGGCTAATGGCGGCGGGAATGGGGGCGGCAACGGCAACGACAACGGCAACGACAACGGTGGAGGAGCTAGCTGATGGGCATCGAAATCCGCCCGGTGACCGAGCTGGATATCAGCGCGGTCGAAACGATCGACGAGAAGATCACCCAGCAATACCGCCCGGAGCACTGGGAGAACCATGTCCGTTACTACATTGCACGGAATCAAGGTTCGGCGCTCGTCGCAGAGGCCGAAGGGCAGGTGATCGGCTTCATGTTCGGTGACATTCGTGGCTGGGAGTTTGGCTTCGAGAAACCCACTGGCTGGATCGAGGTGGTAGGGATCGACCCGGATCAGCAAGGCAAGCGAGTCAGCAAGCAGCTGGCCGAGGCCCTGTTCACCCACTGGCGCGACAGGCAGGTCGAGGCGGTGCGGACGTTGGTCGACCAGAAGGACGAGGACATCACGGGCTTCATGAAGTCGATCGGGCTGACGGACTCGGCGATGATCGCCCTGGAGAAGAAACTCTAGCGCTGCGTTGCAGCCTCAGCTCTTGAGCCCTTTGACCTCGTAGATCGTCATCGGCTCGTTCTTGCCCTTGAGCGTGATGCCGGAGATCAGCTCCACCTCGACGTGGTCTGTGATTTCACGGTTGGTTGTCGGATCGAGCATGATCTGCAGATGCTGGCCCCCCTTCGATTCGCTCTCCAGTCGGGCGGCGACGTTGACGGTGTCGCCGAGGACAGTGTATTCCAGCCGCATGGGAGTGCCGACGGTGCCGGCGACGACCTCGCCGGTGGCGATGCCGACACCGATCGAGATGTCGGGCCATGTCCGTGCGGCGTGCTGGGCATTGAACGACCGGACCTGGCGCTGCAGCTCGATGGCGCAGCGGACCGCTTTGAGGGCGCCGCTGCACTGCTCGTCGTCACAGAACACGACCATGATCGCGTCGCCGATGAACTTGTCGATGTCGCCCCCGTGGTCGGCGATCACCTGGCCGGCGACAGCGAAGTAGCTGTTGAGCAGCTCGACGATTTCTTCCGCACCCAGCTGTTCGGTCATCGGGGTGAAGTTGCGGATGTCACTGAACAGCACGGTCCGGCGCTGGTGAACGCCCCCCAGCACCATGCCCGAGCCGGAGCTGGACTCGACCTGTCGAGCCGCCTCGTCGGAGACCATCCGGCTCAGCTTCTCCTTGTGTGACAGCCCGACGACCATCTCGTTGAAGCTCTGGGTCAGCAGGCCGATCTCGTCGCGCGTCGTGACCGGCACCTCGAGTCGCAGGTTGCCTTGAGCTACCTGGCCGAGTCCCTCGGTCAGGCGTGAGAGTGGCCGGGTGATCGTGCGGGCGAAGGCGAAGTTGATCAGGATGGTGAGAAATAACGCGACCAGACCGATGGCGATCAGACGTAGCTGGATCGGGGCCATCTGTTTATTGAGGATCTTGTCCAGCGAGCGGATGAAGGTCAGTGTCCCGACGACCGTCTGATCCGCAGCGGCTCCCTGGCCCAGGCTCTCGTGGATCGGGATGACCAGTGCCAGCTGGCGCTCTCCAGCGATATCGAACAGGATCAGGTCCTGTGGTTTGTTGCCCTGCTCGATCGCCTCGAATTTCAGCCTCTGCGCCTTCAGCGCCTTCAGCAGCGCCTGCTTGCCTGGTCCCTCAAGCGTGCTGTTCAGCACGGTCATGCCCGAGCAGAACGCGACGCTGGTCTCTCCTCCGGCGATCTTCTCGATGCGGCTGGTTAGTGGAGCGAGCTCCTGCGCCACCGCCACGACCCCGAGGATCTGCTTTAGCCCCTCGTCATCTGCATCGGGCTCGAGCACGGGGGAGACCGCCGTCAGGTAGAGCGTCCCTCTCCAGTTGATCACCTGTTGCTGCCCGGTCCTGGATGCTAGTGTGGCCCTGACTGCACGGGGGTTCGCCAGCGTTGGGTCCTGGCGTAGCTCGTCGTTGTTGGGAAACAGCAAGTAGCCCTGCCAGTCCCAGACCAGGAAGAAATCCACGCCGAGCGTCTTCTTTACGGTGGCGATGACGTGCTCGACGTTTCTGGCTCGCTCCTCTTTCTCCACCTGGTCCGCCCGCAGGCGGCTCATGATCGCTCGTAGCTTGATCTGGTTGCCGGCGATGTCGCTTTTGCCCTGGATCTGCGTCAGCGTGAAGGCCTGAAGCTGACGGAAGACCTCGTTGTTTTCCCCCAGCTGGGCACGCATGATCTGGTCGAGTGACTTCTCGACTTCTGTGTTGACCTGATAGAAGCTGCTGACGACCAGGGCGAGGATCACCACGATGAAGAACAGGGTGATCTTGTCCCGCAGGCTGAAGATCCTCAACGTTTGACCTTGGGCAGCTTGTTGACGCTGAAAGTCAGGTCGATGCGAGTCTGCTGGTCGGCAGCCAGGGTCATCTCTCGGCTGATAGCCGGCAATCGGACGTGCCAGGCCTGGAGTGTGTACTTCCCGGGCTTGACGTTGGTCAGCACGTACCGAGCGCCGCCTTCGACGACTGCGAAGGGCCCGGCCGCAACGATCAGCCGTGCGGTGAGGTTCTCGTTCTCGTAGGTGAACAGCTCGAGCTGTCCGGGATGGTTGCCGACCGCCTGGGGTGCGCTGTCCGCTCCTGAGGCGATGACGACCTCGAATACCGTTTCGCCGCCGGCCAACGCGTAGACGGTGTAGGCCTTGCCTGAGCGATTGCGAATCAGCACCTCACCACCGGCGGCGGCGGCGTAGACGCCGCGCTCGAACCGGCCTGGCGAGAGGGTGACGGCCACGGGCTCGCCGGTTGCCCCTGGCTGGCCACCGATCAGCTGGACCACCACGGGCCCGATCTTCTCGTAATCGACCAGCCGCGCCCCGTGGGGAACGAAGGCGTCGTCGTCCTCGTAGGCCCCCATGCCATCGGCGCCGGACGGGGCGCCGGCTTTCGGCATTCCGGCGACCCTGCCCCAGACCTGCGCCAGTCCGCGGTTCGGACGATCCGGGGCGCCGGCGCAGCCCGCGGCCAGCAAGAGTATCACGATCAGTCCGCATGGAGCGGCTCGTGGAGATCGGGGCATCAGGCGCACCTTTTCGCTGGGGGCAGGGATAAATGTGTCAGGATCCAGCTCGCGCATGATCTCGACACTCACGAGCTTGCTAGCCCTCCCCATCGAGCTTCCCCAGCTGAACGAGGACGCGGGTCGTCTTCCCCGAAACGACCTGGACTCGTACAGTGCCCAGAGGGAACCGCGGGTGCCAGGTACGGACCTCGTACAGGCCCAGCGGGACATCGGCGAACTTGAAGCGGCCCGGTCCGTTGATCGGGCCGAGGTGGAACTTGGTGTCGGCCACGATGATCGTGGCGTTCATCGATTCGTGGATCGAGCAGTGGATGCGCACGACGCCGGAACGGTCGAAGCGAACCTGGCGGGAGTCCCCCGACTTGAACAGCC